>DUGU01000066.1 GCA_013331215.1 Methanoregulaceae archaeon | reverse complement strand
GCGGGTCGCCGGCCGCGAGCCTGCCCCGGGCGCGGACGAGCACGATCGCGCCCTCGTGCGGCTGCGAGACGACGGCCGCCTCGAGCTCGCGGGCGACCTCGCCGGCCGTGCGGCCGTCGGCCCGGAGCTCGTGGAGGACCACGGGCGGAAGTGGGACCTCGACAAAGGAGAGGTCGGTCACGGTCTCGTCCGCGGTCACGATAAAGAAGCCCCGCGGCGTGTCGCGGGCGCGCTCGAGGTCGCCGTACTGGTGGCCGAGGAGGGGGCCGGGGTACGCGAGGATGCCGCGACCGCCGGGAATCCGGGCCTCGATCCGGGTGTGGATGTGGCCCCCCGCGTAGTAGTCGAACCCCGGCGGGAGGAACGCCCGCGGCATGGACTCGGCGTGCCGCTCGTGCTCGGGCAGGACCTCGTCGAGGGCCGAGTGGAAGACGAAGACCTTGAACCCGGGCTCGTCCATGAGGTACGCGTGGTCGAGGCGCCGGTAGTACTCGCGTTCGAGCGACCGCTGCCGGCCCGAGAGGCCCGCGAGCTTCGCCCCCGTCTTCGGATCCACGACGAACCGCGGCCGGACCAGGGCGTCCTCGCCCTCGCCCGCGACGTCCGTGGCCATCAGCTTCATGAAGAGCCCCGAGGCCTCGAGCACGTCGATCACCGAGGTCGCGCTCGGGCTGTAGTCGTGCGAGCCGTAGGTCGCGTAAACCGGGATCCCGGCCTCGCGGACCCGGCGCAGGACCTCGGCCGTCTCGCGCACGTGGGCCATGTCCGGCAGGGTGGCGTCGAAGAGGTCGCCGGCGATCACGATGAAGTCGACGCGTTCCTCGATGCACCGCTCGAACGCGGTCCTGACGGCCGCGAGACCGGTCTCGGCCAGCGCCCGCTCGCGCCAGGCCCCGACGTGGAGGTCGGCGAGATGGGCGAAGCGGAAGGTCATCCCGCCCCTCTCCGCAGTGCCTCGGCTCCGCCCATTATCCCTGCCATGTTCCCCTGATATATGCGGTCCGCGATACCTTCAAGATGTAGTCCGTGCGTACGCGATGAACGTGACGCCCATGTGCCGGGCCGAGAAAGAGGTGACGGACCCCGCCTGGTGCCGGGCGTTGTTCGACGAGGCTCCGTACCTCATGCTCGCCCTGAACGACGGGGGTGCACCATACGTCGTCCCGCTCTGCGTCGCCCTCGCCGGCGGCGGAATCTACCTGCACATGGCGGCGGCCGGACGCAAGCTCGACCTCCTGCTGGCCGACCCTCGCGCCGGCTTCGCTGCCGTAGCGCACGCGGCCGTGGTGCCGGGCGCGACGGCCTGCGCCACGGGCATGCGCGCCTCCTCGGTCGCCGGGACCGCGCGGTGCGCAGTCGTCGACGACCCCGGGGAACGGCGTTCCGCCCTCGACGCGTTCGCGCGAAAATATACCGGAGCGGTCCCCGACGGATACCCCGAGGCCGCCCTCGACGCGATGGTCGTGGTCAGGCTCGACCCGATCTCGATCACCGGCCGACGCACGGGATAGCCCGGCGCGACGGCCCCCGAGAGCTATGCCACGCTGGAGGCGATTCGCCGCGCTGAACGGCGCGGTTCCTACCGTTCGGAGAGGAGCCGGCCGGCCTTGGCGATGCTCTCGCGCGGGAGTTCGTGGACCAGAATCGTAATCTCGGCGGGGTCGACCTTCAGGACGGAGACGAGCGTGGCCGTGACCTCTTCGACGACGCGGCGCTTCTGCTCGAGGGTGCGGCCGACGGCCATCTCGATCGTGACGACGGGCATGGATCAGATCTCGACCCGGACGCGTATCAAAACGATCGTGCCCGGGCAGCGCGGTCAGTCGCAGCACCCGGACCGATCGCATCGCCCGGCCGCGGCGGTCTCCTCGTTATCGTACTTCGGTCGCAGATCGGCCCAGCCCGTGTACCCGCAGTAGATGCAGCATTCGCCTCCGCAGTGGGGGCATGGAGTCGCGGGCGGGCGGACCTCGACCCAGCCCCGGCGGCCGCAGTTCGTGCAGCCCGCGCCCTCGCAGGCGTGGCAGGTCACGTGGACGTAATCATCGTCTGCCATTGCTTCAGATCGGGCGGGGACCGGATAAATGGCTGTCGGTCCCTGCAGAAAAGGGGACCGCGCCGCCTCCCCTATGCCGGCACGCCGGTTGCCGGACCCTCGCGCTCCCAGTGCCGGTGAGCCGCGACCGCCGCGAGGAACACGTCCATAAACTCGCCGAAGACATCCGGCGGCGCGGTCACGACGCCTAGATGGCTCTGCACCCCCTCGCCTTCGAACTCGACCCCGGGGATGTCACTGGCCGAGAGGAGGACCGCCCCGGCCCCCAGACCCCCGAGCGCCTTGCAGTGGGCGTAGGTCTCGTTGACCCAGTGGAGGGCCGGGCCGAGCCGAACGAGGGCAGCGACCGACTCGTCGCCGTCGGCGACGAGGGATGCATCGAACAGGACCGACGAGGCCGTGAGCAGGGTGAAGTCCGGAGCGAGTTCGCGCCCGTCGGACGCGACGATGGCTCGGCCCGTGGGCCCGATCACCTTCGCGTGGGCCCCGGCCTCGCGGATCGCGAGCCTGACCCGCTCGAGCGCATCGAAGTCGAACCCGTCCGCAGCGAGGACCGCGATCCGGCGGGAGGCGACCGTGCCCCCGACCGTGTTCTCCTGGCTGAGCGCGGGCGAGGCCTTCATCGAGGCCGGGGGCTTCGACTCGAGCGGCGGGGTGCAGTTGATCCCCTCCGCGACGATCGCGGCAAGCTCCCCCGAAACGTTTCCGAGCAGGTCGACCATCCGCTGCCGGACGAACGCCGATCCGACCTTGCCGAGCTCGAAGTGGAAGGCCCGGACGATGTGTCGACGCTCCGGCTCCGACATCGAGTTCCAGAAGAGCGCGGCCTAGGTGAAGTGGTCGGCGAACTTCGGGCCCCGGGCCCGGATCTTGGTCCCTGCCGTGGGCACCGGGTGCGAGACGAAGCCCCGGGCCGGGTCGGCCGGGACCGGCCGGCCGTCGCCGATCGAGTTCGGGAAGTAGTTCGCCTTGCCCGTGTTGATCGTCTGCCGGTGCATCGCGTCGCGATGGTAGTTGTGGACCGGTGCGACCGGCCGGTTGATCGGAAGCTCGGTGAAGTTCGGGCCGCCGAGCCGGCTGATCTGGGTGTCGATGTACGAGAAGAGCCGGCCCTGGAGGAGCGGGTCCTCCGAGACGTCGACCCCCGGCACGAGGTTGCCCGGGCAGAACGCGACCTGCTCGGTCTCGGCAAAGAAGTTGTCGGGGTTCCGGTCGAGGACAAGCCTGCCGCAGAACTGGACCGGCACCTCCTCCTCGGGCCAGATCTTGGTCGCGTCCAGAACGTCGAAGTCGAATCGGTCCTCCTCGTCCTCGGGGATCAGCTGGACCCCGAACTCGAAGGTCGGGAAATCGCCGAGCTCGATCGCCTCCCAGAGGTCGCGACGAAGCCAGTCGGCGTCCTTGCCGCAGAGCTTCTGGGCCTCGTCCCAGGCGAGCGAGCGGATTCCGAGCACCGGCTTCCAGTGGAACTTCACGAAGAATGCCCGCCCCTCTCCGTTCACGAACCGGTAGGTGTTGACGCCAAACCCCTCCATCATCCGGTACGACCGGACGACTGCACGGTCCGACATCAGCCACATGATCATGTGCATCGACTCCGGCATCAGGGAGATGAAGTCCCAGAAGGTGTCGTGGGCCGACGAGGCCTGCGGCATGTGGTGGTCCTGCTCGGGCTTGATCGCGTGGACAAGGTCCGGGAACTTGATCGCGTCCTGGATGAAGAAGACCGGGATGTTGTTCCCGACGAGGTCGTAGTTGCCGTCCTCGGTGTAGAACTTGGTCGCGAACCCCCGGACGTCGCGGACCGTGTCGGCCGAGCCCTTGTTTCCGACAACCTGGCTGAACCGGACGAAGACCGGGGTCCGCTTTCCGGCCTCGGCGAGGAACGCCGCCTTCGTAAACTCCCCCAATGCGCGGGTGCACTCGAAGTAGCCGTGCGCGGCCGACCCGCGGGCGTGGACGACCCGTTCGGGGATCGGCTCGTGGTCGAAGTGCGTGATCCGTTCGCGGAAGTGGAAGTCCTCGAGGAGGTCGGGGCCGCGCTCGCCGGCCTTGAGCGTGGTGTCCGTGTCGGGGATCGGGACCCCCTGGTCGGTCGTGAGGGTCGTATCGCGAGGGTCCTCACGATACGGCTCGAGCTGCTTGTCCTTCGAGTTGTTGGGAGGCATGGTGTTTCCCGGAGTCCACTTTGGTGCAGGTAAAATGAGTCTTTCGGTAGCATGTGTCTCGAATAATCTCAGAAGACCTCGCTGGGCCACACTGGTCCGATGCAGGAAGCGGACAGGGGCGCTCGGAGTCGGCGTCGTCGTAGTCGTCACGCTCGACAACCGGGATTCGGCCGCGGGCCGGCTCGACTGCGACCGCGGCAGGGCCCCGAAGCCGGCGGTCGTCCGGGGGCGGCCAGTGCTCTTCGTCGAGGCGTGCGGGGACGGCTGGCGCGCCCTCCGCCGCGACTGACCCGGGCCACGGGAGCGGAAGACGTATGTACCAGTGCTGCAGAGGCCATGCCATGCCCTACAAGACCATCGAGGACCTGCCCGAGCGGGTCCGGAACGTTCTGCCGCGCCACGCTCAGGAGATCTACCGGGCCGCGTTCAACAACGCCTGGGACGAGTACCGTGAGCCCAAAGAGCGGAAGCTCGGCGGAACGCAGGAGGAGACGGCTCACGCCGTGGCGTGGTCCGCGGTCGAGAAGGAGTACGCAAAGGACGAGAAGTCCGGCGAGTGGAGGAAAAAGTAGAACGTATTGGGATTCAAAGGGCCATACTTTGATATAGGCGGACCACGAAGGGAGCGGTCGAGTGACGGCAATGCAGAACCCCGACATAATGAGCGCTGGCGCCGCTGCGCGCGGCGGTCCCCGAGTGATGCGGTCGAGCACGATCGTCGGCAGCGCGGTCCGGAACCTGAATGGCGACGACCTCGGCAAGATCCAGGAACTGATGATCGACGTCGCGAGCGGGCGGATCGCGTACGCGGTCCTCGCCTACGGCGGCTTCCTCGGCATGGGCGACAAGCTCTTCGCGATCCCGTGGGAGGCCCTGATGAAGAGATCGGACGAACGGCAGTTCGTTCTCGACCTGGACGAGGAGACCCTCAAGACGGCGCCGGGCTTCGACCGCGACCACTACCCGACCACGGCCGACACGAACTGGCTCTCGGACGTCTACACCCACTACGGGTACACCCCCTACTGGCCCGGCACGGGCGAGCCGCCGCGCTGATACTTCCCCTTTTTCTGGAAACCTTATGTAGGTCGACAACCATCTCACTCCCACTGTGATGGCGCAGCACTGGGGGGCGTAGCCACGGCCGGAGTCCTCGATGCGGTGGTCATCGGTCTCCTGATCCTCGTCCAAGGCCTCTTCTCCATGGCCGAGTTCGCGATCGTCTCGGCCCGCCGCCACCGGCTCCAGACCCTCGCCGAGCACGGCGATGCCCGTGCGGGGGCCGCGCTCGAGCTCGCGGCCGAGCCGAACCGGTTCCTCTCGACCGTCCAGATCGGGATCACCGTGATCGGCGTCATCTCGGGGGCCTACGGCGGAGCCGTCTTCGCGGCAGGTCTCGCCGTGTTTGTGGCACAGGTCCCGGCCCTCGCGCCGTACGCGTCCACGATCGCCTTTGCCGCGGTCGTGCTGGTGATCACGTACCTGACCCTCGTCATCGGCGAGATCACGCCGAAGCGGATCGCGCTCGCGAACCCCGAGCCGATCGCGGTCCGCGTCGCGCGGCCCATGCAGATCCTCTCGGTCATCGCGGCTCCGGCCGTCATCCTCCTCTCGGTCTCGACCGACCTCGTGCTCAGGCTGGTCGGCGCAAAGGAGCGCGAGGAGTCGCCCGTGACCGAGGAGGAGGTCCGGATGATGCTCGAGGAGGGGACGAGCGCGGGTGTCTTCGACGAGGAGGAGCAGGAGCTCGTGGACCGTGTCTTCCGCCTCTCGGACCGGCGCGTGGCCTCGCTTATGACCCCGCGCCACGAGATCGTCGGGGTCGACCTCGAGGACCAGCTCGAGGAGAACCTGGTGCTGATGCGGGAGTCCGGCCACTCGTACTTCCCGGTCTACCGCGGGAGCATCGACCGGGTCGAGGGGATGGTCTCGGTCCGGACGCTCTGGGCGCAGACGCCTGCGGGGGGGCGTCCCGATCTCGAGGCCGCTCTCTTCGAGCCGCTCTACCTCCCCGAATCCCTGCCGGCCCTGAAGGTGATGGAGCAGTTCCGCGAAGCCGCGACTCACGTGGCCCTGGTGACCGACGAGTACGGTTCGATCGAGGGGCTGCTGACCCTTCACGACCTCCTCGAGTCGATCGTCGGGACCCTGCCCGATGTCCGCAACGAGGAGCCCGAGGCCGTGGAGCGGCCCGACGGCTCCTGGCTCATCGACGGGCTCATGCCGGTCGAGGAGTTCCGCGACCGCTTCGAGCTGCCGCCGCTCCCTGACGAGGAGCGCGGATACTACCAGACGGTCGGCGGGTTCGTGATGATGCACCTCGAACGCACGCCGGTCACGGGCGATCGGTTCGAGTGGGGCGGCAACGACTTCGAGGTTGTGGACATGGACGGCAACCGGGTCGACAAGGTGCTCTTCAAGCCCGGAAGCGGGGAGACGGATTGATGGAGTACGCCGCAGGCACGGTCGGGCGGGTGTTCCTGATCCGGATCGACCACGGCGAGGACCTGCTCGCCGCAGTCACGACCGTGGCCGAGCGGGAGGCGGTGGCGGTCGGACTCGTACTCCTGCTCGGCGCCGTCGAGCGGGGGCGACTCGTCCAGGGACCCGAGACTCTGAAGCTGCCGCCCGTCCCGATCGCGACGGCCTTCTTCGATGGCCGCGAGGTGCTCGGGATCGGCACGGTCGTTCGCGAGGACGGCAGGCCCGTGCTTCACCTCCACGCGGCGACGGGCCGGCAGGGGATGACCGCGGTCGGGTGCCTTCGCGACGAGGCGCAGGTCTTCGCGATGGCCGAGGCCGTGATACTTGAGCTGGCCGTGACCGCGACCCGGCGCTTCGATGCCGGGACCGGTCTCAGCCCGCTCGCCTTTCACCCTTGAAGAGCCGGATGGACTCGCCCACGAGGACGAGCAGGAAGACGGCGGCGTAGAGCAGGACGGCGAGCGGCGCGAGCGCAAGGAAGATCCCGAGGCCGAAGAGCCGGTCGATCTCGAAGAGGAGCTGGACCACGTACCAGGCGGTCGCGGTCGCCGCAACGGCCCGGAGGAGCGGCCCGGGCAGGTTCGTCGGGAACGGGAGGTCGAGGACGAGGTCGGCGAAAAGGTTGATCACGGAGAGCACGACCACGACCCAGACGGTCGCGTTCAGAAACCCGATGAGCCCGTGCCAGATCGAATCGGGATATGCGTTCGCGACCAGGTTGAGGACGCCGAGCACGATCAGGTAGACGACCAGGCCGACAAGGTGCGAAAGCGGGCGGTGCCGGTGCCCCCACTCACCCCACCGCTCCCCGGCGGTCATGGCAGGGAGCGCTCGTACCGTCGCGCCGCCTCGGGTCCCTTGAGGCAGTAGTCCCTGTACTGCAGATCGAGCTCGCGGTGGACCGCGCAGCCGGGGCAGACGCATCCGAGGTCCTCGGTCACGCAGCCGAAGGAGCGGCCGACGAGGCAGTAGAGCCGCTCGCCGGCCCCTTCGGTGCAGTCGTTGTAGGTCGGGCACTCGGGGCAGCAGCACTCGGGCTCGAGGTCCGCGAGACTCTCGGCGCGGGCTCCGTGGCCGAGCGACCTGAACCCGGTCATGAAGGTCTCGAAGCGGTCCATACTCATGCTCCCGGCATGAATCTGGTGGACCAGGTATATCAGCCCTTCCTAATGCGCGCGGTGGTCCGGAAATGGACCTTGGCCACCAATGCGAGCGCGGCGGAGCCGCGGCGGTCTACGACCGCCTGCGCGGCCCTCACGAGTGCCGGCGACGACCCGCCCTTGGGCAGCCTGATACCGGCCTCGTCCGAGAGCTCGGCCAGTCCCGCGAGAAAACGCGCCCGGGCCACGCACGAGGCGGCCGCGACTGCGACCCGCCCCTCGGCTCCGCACTCGGTCACGACGGGGACGCCCGGGCAGCAGGCCGTGAGAACCGCGTCGATCCGGGCCGCGGCCGAGAACTGGTCCACGATCACGACCCCGACCGGACCGTCCGCGACCAGCCGGCCGATGGCGGCCGCGTGGAGCTCGGCGAGCAGGTCGTTCAGGTTCCTGCCCCGGAGAGCGAGCGCCGCATACCGCTCGTTGTACGCGGCCGGCATCAGCGTCTCCACTGCGGTCGCGCACTCCTCCTCGATCATCGCCGCGAGCCGGACCACCTCGTCGTCGGGGACCGCCTTCGAGTCGCGAACGCCGCGAGCCGCGAGCCCGGCGGCTTCGAACTCGTCGACCCGGACCGCGGCCGCCACCAGCGGCCCGAAGTAGTCGCCCTTGCCCGACTCGTCCGCGCCGATCTGCGGCCAGAGGCGGAGCACCGGTTCGGTCGACTCGTTGGCTGCGTCGGCCGCGAAGTTCTGGACGCGGAGCCGGACGGCCGGGTCGCGGAGCTGCGAGGCGTCGACCGTGACCGAGCCGTCCTTCCGGGCGTAGAGCCGGACCACACCCTGATCTCCGACACGGAACTGGAGGCCGCGCTCGATCGGGCGGGGCTCGGCCGAGGAGAGGCCGTGGCCGGCCAGCCGCCGCCGGAGCTCGCCCGCACGCGCCTCGAGGTCGGCCGGGCCGTTCATCAGCACGGATAGGGCGTTCGGAGGGATAAATGCGGGCGGGGCAGTATGGGAGGCGACGGGAACCGGTGCCCCGTTGAACCTCCGGTGCGAACCTATGCCAACGGTCATTCTATAAATACTTTGTAGTCGAGGATCATGTGAGGCGACTCTCACATGGACTTTGGTACAATGCTCGGGGACTCCTACGAGTACGCGAAGGAAGCCCTGGTCGGAAAATGGGTCAAGTGGCTCCTGCTGATCATCATCAGCATCATCCCGATTGTTAACTTCATCATGTTCGGCTACCTGATGGAGATCTTCCGCGGCGCCCGGGCGGCGCCCGAACTCGACGAGTACGGACGGCTCTTCATCGACGGGCTCAAGCTCTTCGTCGTCGGTCTGATCTACTCGATCCCGATCATCATCGTCTATCTGGTCATCTTCGGCGCCACGTTCGTGCTGATGTCCTCGGGCTCGAACACGGCCGCGGCGGCCGGTATCGGCACCCTGGTGATCGGCCTGCTGATCATCTTCGTGCTCGCGATCGTGATCGCGCTCTTCGAGGTGATCGGGACCATCCGACTGGCGCGGACCGACTCGATCGGCGAGGCCTTCAACTTCTCCGCCATACTCGCGCACATCGGCCGAATCGGCTGGGGGACCTATATCATCGCGCTCGTCATCGTGATGGTCGCCATTGCGGTCGTCGAGGTCGTACTCTCCATCATCCCGATCCTCGGATGGATTCTGCTCTTTATCCTGACACCGGCCTTCTCCATCTTCGCGGCCCGATACGTCACGCTGCTCTACGACAGCGCCCCGGCGCCGGCCTGAAACCCTCTTTTTTCCGCTTCGATTCGTCATCCTGAAGTAGTCACTCGTCGAGGATCTGCAGAGGTTACTCTGCAATGGAAATCGGTGCAATGCTCGGCGACTCCTTCGAGTATACGAAGGACGCCCTCGTCGGCAACTTGATGCGCTGGCTGATCCTGCTCGTCGGCACGATCATCTTCCCCGTCATCCTCGGATACACGCTCCTGGTCTATCGCGGCGAGAGGACGCCGCCCGACCCGCAGGACTGGGTCGCGGTCTTTATCGACGTGATCAAGCTCTTCATCGTGCAATTCGTCTACGCGATCCCGGTCATCATCGTCTCGATCCTGATCAATCTGGCGATCTTCCTCCCGCTGAACGTCATGTCGCGATCGGACGGAGCGGTGAACGGCGGGCTCGCGGCCGCGGCCATCGGGGGGGCCTCGTCCTGGCCCTGGTCCAGATCGTCCTCTCGATCGCGATCTCGCTCGTCTCGATGATGGCCTCGGTCCGGTTCGCCCGGACGGACTCGTTCGGCGAGGCCTTCAATATCTCCGCGATCCTCGCCCACATCGGCCGGATCGGCTGGGGCTCCTACATCCTCGCCCTGATCGTCCTCTACGTCGCGCTCTTCGTGGTCGTCGTCGCGCTGGTCATCCTGGGCGTGCTCACGCTCGGCCTCGGGTTCCTGCTCTTCCTCGCGCTCACGCCCGCGTTCTCCATCTTCACAGCCCGGTACGTGACCCTGATCTACGACAGCGCCCCGGTCCCGGCCTGATCCTCCCCCTTTTCCTCCACCACAAGCCTGAATGCCGATCCGTGTCCATCAGATCCTGAAATGACCGACGGTGACGCGCCGCTCCACGCCATCCGGCTGATCGCGGAGAACCGGAAGGGGGTGCTCCGCGACATCGCGGCGGTCGTGGCCGACCACGGTGCGAACATCCTGATGAACCATCAGGAGACCTTCGAGACGGGGGCCCTCGCAGGCATGGGCGAACTCTACTTCGAGTACGAGGACGCGGCCGATCCCGGCGAGCTGATCGCCGACCTCTGCCGGCTCCCGTTCGTCCGGTCCGCAACCGCGTGCGACCCGTTCTCGCTCATCTACGGCTCGCGCGTGATCATCATCGGCGGGGGGGCGCAGGTAGCCCAGGTCGCGCTCGGGGCTGTGAACGAGGCCGACCGGCACAACATCCGCGGCGAGCGGATCTCGGTCGACACGATCCCGCTCGTGGGCGAGGACACCCTCGGCATCGCGGTCGACGCCGTGGCCCGCCTGCCGCGAGCCTCGATCCTGGTGCTCGCGGGCTCGCTCATGGGCGGCGAGGTCTCGGTGGCCGTCGACCGGGTCCGCGAGGCGGGCATCCCCGTGATCGCGCTGAACATGGCCGGCTCGGTCCCCGACCACGCGGACCTGGTCGTGACCGATCCCATCCAGGCCGGAGTCTTCGCCGTGATGCACGTCTCGAGCAAGGCGCGGTTCGACATCGAGCGCGTCCGGGGGAGGCGGTTCTGATGGACCAGATCGCGCGGGCGGTCCAGGTCCTCAACCACGACGGGCTCGTGGTCTACCCTACCGAGACCGTCTACGGCCCCGGCGCGGACGCCCTCTCGGACGAGGCGATCCGCTCGGTCTACGACTCGAAGCACCGCCCGTTCTCGGAGCCGATCTCGATCGCCGTCGCCGATCTCGAGATGCTGGCCACGGTCGCGCGCCTGAACCCCCTCGCCGAGGAGTTCGTCGAGCGATTCCTGCCCGGGCCGTTCACGGTCCTGGTCGAGGCCCGGCCGATCCTCCCCTGCCAGCTCCACTGCGGAACCGGCCTCATCGGGATCCGAATGCCGGCGCACCCGATCGCGGTCGAGCTCGTGAGCCGCTTCAACGCGCCGATCACGGCGACCTCGGCGAACACCCACGGCGCGCCCGAGCCCGCCACCGTCACCGATGTCCACTGCTACCGCGACTTCACGATCGACGGGGGCCGCCTCCCCGGGACGCCCTCGACCGTGATCGACCTGGTGAACCGGACGATCGTCCGACCGGGGGCCGGGGTCGAGGACGCGGTCGCGTTCCTCCGCGGGCAATGATTCCGCCGCTGCGCCTGCGCGACTTCGTCGAGGACGCCGACGGCTGGCTCTACGCGGTGGC
>DUGU01000023.1 GCA_013331215.1 Methanoregulaceae archaeon | reverse complement strand
CCGTTGTTGCGGCTGATGCAGTTCTCCATGTAGAAGTTCTTGGTCCCGAGGTACCAGCCCGGCTCGCAGTGGAACCCGTTCTCCCAGTTGTCCTCCGCGAGGCAGTTGATCAGCTGGACATTCTCAAGGGCGTTCGACTCCTGGATGTCGAAGCCGCACGAGAAGTCGGAGTTCGAGCCCTCCGAGACGGCGTAGCCGCACTTGATTGCCTGGCAGTCGAGGAACTTGAGGTTCTTGATGGTCCAGTCCCCGGTGGACTGCTGCTGCTCGGCATCGGTGCGCGCGGCGTTCATGTTGAACCCGTGGGTGTTGCAGTCGATCGCCTTGCAGTTCTTGAACGTGATGTCGCCGATCCCGGGATTGTCGACCCAGATGAAGTACATCCCGTTACTTCCTGCCGGCTGACGGACGCCGTTGATATCCACGTTCGTCACCGTGACGTCCTCGATCGTGATATCGTGCGTCCGGATCAGGAAGGAGCCCATGCCGCGGAGGGTGAAGCCCTTGATGTAGATATTCGGCTGGTAGCAGTGGATGGGATTGTTGTACTGGGTCGGGTTGTAGGCGTTGATGACGGTTCGATCCTCGCCCGCTCCAATCAGGTTGGTGTTTCCATTCGGATAGATCCAGTTCGCCGTCTGGAAGATCCCCTCTGTCAGCTGGACCGTTCCGCCCTCGGCTGGCAGCATATTGAATGCTGCGTTGATCTGCTGTTCGTCGTTATTCCCATTGCAGAAGACCTGGGCCTGGGCCTTGGACGCCGCGCTTGCGTCGGCTGCGGCGACGATAATGGTCGGCCCGGCCGCCGCCGCATGCAGGGGGACGAGCATCAGGCAGAGACCCGTCAAAAGCAGTATCGCTGTTATAGTTCTCATCTGGATCACGTGCGCTGCCTCGAGCGCGTTATGATCCAGTTTGGCCATCCAAGCTAGATAACTTCATCGGTGAATAAAAATCCGCGGAGAAGGCGGGAATCGCCGGATCGGCCGGCTATCCCGGTTTTTTTTTAGACAGGCAGCGAGACATACCGGCCGCCCCGGTCCCGGGGAAGACGGCGGGAGCGAAACAGCGCCGTTTCGACGGACACGACCATCGCGCGCTTTGAACCAGGCGGAGATTTCGAAACCGGACCGATTCGACGCACGAAGGGAAGAGCGAGACAAAAAAGATGCTTCTGTATTGACCGCTCGGGCTATATGGCAGGACAACGAATGCCTTAAAGGATGCACGGAGTCACACCGTACCTTCTGCTTGCCATGCTCGGGGCCGCAATAGCCGGAGCCGGTTTTGTCGCCGCCGGCGCGGGCGGAATGGCCCCCGACAACCCGGACCTCGGGTTCTACCTCTCGGCCAAAGCACGCTCGGGCGAGGTCGTGAACCCGGCAATCGCCGTCGCGGCCGGCATCCCGGATCAATCGGCGCGGGAGCGTTCCCTCGTCTATGCCGCCGTCCGCGACTTCGCCCGGTCGGCCGGAGTTTCTACCGCTGCCGAGAGTGCGATCGCCGCTTTCGAATCGATCCGGTCGAACGTTCCGGCCCCTGCGTTGCCCTGAGACGGTTCGGAGCGGCGTTCCACACCGCCTCCCGCCTCTCCGCCCGGTCGTCGGATATATGTATTCCGTTTTTGTAACAGCCTGATGCGTGCGTTTCGGCAGATTTATCCGCCTCATAGGCGATCCTTCTCTCATGGATGCCCTCCGGCGTCTCCTCGTGATCGCTGTGCTTGTCGCGGCCCTGCTCGCCGGCCCGGCGGCTGCAGCCCGGGCCGCTCCGCTGATCGTCGACCACACCTCGACCGACCTCTCGGCCGTCCCGGCCTCCGCGATCGCGGATGCGAAGGCCGCCCTCCATATCGCGTACGGCCACACTTCGCACGGCTCGCAGCTGGTCAGCGGCATGACCGGTCTCACCTCGTTCGCCGGCGCGCCCCTGCCGCCGTCGACCTACGCCTTCAACGAGGGCGGGACCGGCGGCGGGCTCGACCTGGACGACTACTTTGCCGGCAGCGATCTCGGGAACCCGGACTTCTCGTCGTGGGCCTCCGAGACGCGTACGTACCTGAACCGGCCCGAGAACCACGACGTGAACGTCGTCATGTGGTCGTGGTGCGGCCAGGTCTCGTGGGCGTCCGAGACCGACATCAACACCTATCTCTCGCTCATGGACGGACTCGAGCAGGAGTTCGATGGGGTCACGTTCGTGTACATGACCGGTCACCTCGACGGATCGGGCGTGAACGGAAACCTGAACCAGCGGAACAACCAGATCCGCGACTGGTGCCGGAGCCACAACCGGGTCCTGTACGACTTCGCCGACATCGAGTCGTACGACCCCGACGGCAACGGCTACCTCGCGCTCGGTGCCGACGACGGGTGCAACTACAACGGGGGCAACTGGGCGCAGGCATGGCAGGCGTCGCACGTCGAGGGGGTGGACTGGTACTATTGCTATCCGGCCCACACCGAGCACGTGAACGGGAACCAGAAGGCGTACGCGGCCTGGCATCTCTTCGCCCGGCTCGCCGGCTGGAGCGAGGACGGCTCGACGCCGACACCCACGCCGACGTCCACGGCCACGCCAATGCCCGCGCCGGTCCCGGGCATTGTCGAGGCCGAGGACTATAACGTCGGCGGCGAGAATGTCGCTTACTACGACACGACCCCCGGCAACAGCGGCGGTGCGTACCGGCACGACGACGTCGATATCGAGGCCATCGCGGGAGGGTACACGGTCGCCTACATCAGGAACGGCGAATGGCTCGAGTACGATGTCGCCGCGAACAGGACGGCGGCCTATCACCTCAGTGCCCGTGTCGCCTCGCCCAACGCGATGGCGCGGATGGAGGTGCTCGTGGACGGCGCCCCGGCCTTCACGATCGCCGTACCGAACACCGGGGATTACGAAACCTTCGTGGATGCCGCGGCTCCCGAACACCCGCTGCTGGCGGCGAGCCGGCACAACCTCACGGTCCGGTTCCCCGTCGGGTCCATGAACCTCGACCGTCTCGCCCTGCTGGCCGACCAGCCCGATGCAATCCCGGGCGGCGACGCCACCCCGTTCGACCCGAACGGCGATGGTCTGTACGAGGATGCAAACGGCAACGGAAGAACGGACTTCGCGGACGTGGTGCTCCTCTTCAACCAAATGACCTGAATCGAGGCGAACGAGCCGATCGCCGTGTTCGACTACAACGGCAACGGCCGCATCGACTTCGCCGACGTCGTCTGGC
>DUGU01000161.1 GCA_013331215.1 Methanoregulaceae archaeon | reverse complement strand
CCGAAGCGCTCGATCAGCGCGTCCGCGAGCGGCGGGTAGTCCGCGCGAATGGTGTCGAAGACCCGGGCGAGCTCGTCCGAGAAGTCGGTCCCGTCCTCGACCAGCCGGTGGAGCGGCCGCCCGGCCTCCCGGAGCTCGCGGTGCAGCAGATGCTCGAAGATGCCGTAGGCCACGTCCCCGAGGGCCCCGGGATCGACCTCGTCCATGTGTATCGGTACGAGTGGCCGGCAGAAAGGGTTTATGCTTTCTGTAACTCAGGCGCGCCCGGGATTTGATCGCCCGGAGCTGGGAGAAAAACCCGGGACGGCCGTGCGATGGGAGGGGGCTCGCGCCCACTCCTCCCGTGCCAATGGGGCCGGACGAGAAGAGAGGGGATCAGAGGTGGTTGAAGAGCCAGACGACGTCGGCGAAATCAATGCGACCGTTGCCGTTGTAGTCGAACAGGATCACCGGTTCGTTCGCTGTGATCCAGCTCATCTGGTTGAAGTACAGGACGACGTCGTTGAAGTCGGCACGTCCATTGCCGTTCACGTCGTCGAACAGCCCGTCGCCGTCCGTGTCCGCCGGGATGCCGCCGCCGGCGACAGCGACGGCAAGGGCAAAGACCTGCACGCGACTGTTCCCCGTGTCGCCGACATATACGATCCCTCTCCCGCTCGCCCCGATGCCCTGCGGATGGGAGAACTGCCCTATTTCCGTGCCCTCGGTGCCCCACACCGAGAGGAAGGTGCCGTTCCCGTCGAACGCCTGGACACGGTTGTTGCTGTAGTCGGCCACGAAGACCCGCCCCGCGTTATCCGTCGCGACTCCCGTTGGGTAGCTGAACTCTCCGTCACGGGCCCCGGGTCCTCCCCAGCCAGCGAGGTACGTGCCGTTCTCGTCGAAGACCTGTACCCGATTGTTCCCGCTGTCGGCGACGTAGACGCGCCCCGCCCGGTCCGACGCGATGCCGTAGGGGTTCGAGAACTCCCCCACGCCCCCGCCCGGGGTGCCCCACCCGGTGAGGAGCGTCCCATTGGGGGCGAATTTGCGAACGCAATTCCCGACGTAATCGGTCACGTAGACGCAGTCCGCGCCGTCGACCGCGACGCCGAGCGGGTATCCGAACTGCCCGGGGGTCCCGTACCCCCCGAGATAGGTACCGTCTGGACCGAATGTCTGGACGCGGCCGGCGTAATCACTCACGATAGCGACCCCAGACCCGTTTACCGCGATGCCCCACGGGAGGCTCAGCTGGGCCGCGCCGCCCCATGCCGCCAGGAAGGCGCCCCGGGCGTCGAACACCTGGAACCGGTTATTTAAATGGTCAGCCACGTACACAGACCCTGACCTAGCCACGGCCACCCCGAGCGGCCCGCTGAAATGCCCCTCGCCCGGACCCGCGCCGCCCCACGCCGTGACGAAGGAGTAATTCTCCATGGCCGCGACAGCCGGCATGGTTCCACAGAGGAGCAGAATAAACAGCGCCAGGGCCGCAGCACTCGTCCTCCCTGCCCATGTATGCATATGGCATCGTGGAGGGAGAAGAAGAAATACATTGCCTATTGTATCGACCTCGCCACCGAGCTCCGCGCCGTGCCTCGCGGAGGACCGATCCTGTCACTCGTTCAGCATGCTCAGGCAATCGTCCGATAAGAACCACTCGTTCCCGTTGCGGGACGCCGGTAACCCCGGCCCGGCGAGCGCTCGCCCCCCGCGTTCGGCCGCAGCGCATCTCCGATTCAGCGCGAGGAGGAACGCGAGCGGTTCGAGGCTGCGGAGATCCCGCGAAAGAACGTACCGGTACGCTTCGCCCACGGCCCTATCAAGCGCCGCCTGGGCGTCGCGGGAGCCGGCTCGCGCCGGGTAACCTACTCGAAGTAGATCTCGCCGTCGTCGTTCATATAGACCTGGATCTCGTCCTTCACGAGCCGGGCCTTGACGTGCTCGGGAACGCTGTCACAGAGCCGGTTGATCAGGCCGATGGTGTTGTACCGGACCTTCACGCCGCGGTCGCTCGCCTCGCGGAAGATCGTCTCCGGGACGGTCAGGAGGTCGGCGCCCGACGGGATGACGCAGAGAAAACCGGCGTCGAGGGTGTACATGAACTGGAGGGCCTCGTGTGCCCTGCGCACGTTTTCGAGCGCGGACTTCTCGATGATGCAGATGTTCGCCTTCGAGGTCCCGATGAGGTCCCCGATCTGCTGCTGGGTCAACCCCTGCCTCCGGTGGCGCAGAATCGCTTTCTGCCGCTCGGTGAGGAGGCTATCCTTCATATTCAGACGATCGTAGTTAATGGATTTAAACACTTCCACTTAACCTCGTGCGGAGATCGGCGAGGGCGTTACCGAGCCCCCGATATCGATCCGGCCCCGTCCCTCGACCTCGAGCCCGGCCGCACCTCCCGCCGGCAGGACGCACCTCGAGGCCGGGGGCGGGATGTCCCGGGATAGCGAATCATGCCCGGGCACGCGCCGGGCATTCTCAAACAATCGTCGGAGAAGAACCGGCCGTCGCCGGCGCAGAACGCGGGCAGGCCCGGCCCGGCGATCGCTCGCCCCTCGCCTTCGGCCGCGGCGCATTTCTGATTCAGCGCGAGGAGGAGCGAGCGGTTCGAGGCAGCCGAGCGCCGGAGGAAAGGCCCCAGCGGTACGCCTCGGCGCACGACACCCTCCTGAGCGCCATTCCGGTTCGCGAACGGCCGGGACGAGATCGAGCGCCGTTTCAGAGATGTACCGCGATCCCCTCCATCGCGCGGCGTTCGTGATTGCTCCGGTGCAATCGCAATTTGACAACATCTTTCCTTCACCGAAGCAGAATCAGATACATGGAGGACCCGGTCGATCCGCAGACGCGGCTCATCACCGAGGATTCGCCCGGTACCGGGCGAGGCGATAGAACGCGGGGCCGACAGGAGAGAGCGGCCGACGACACCGCCGCCAACCTCGATGAGCCGGGGTTCCCGGTGCGAGGCGGGCGATGACCGGGGAGAACCAGGGATTGCCGGTACGAGGCGGGGAGACGATGGCGGCGGGCAACGGGCCGAAGCCCGTGCCGGAACTCCTCGAGGACCTGCGCAGTCTGATCGAGACGGCTCGGCTCCGGGTCGCGGTCGGGGTCAACGCCGAGATGGTCCTGCTCTACTGGCGGATGGGCACGCGGATCCGGCAGGAGATCATCGGCGCGGATCGGGCGGCCTACGGCCAGGAGGTGATGCGACGGCTCGCCCGCGATCTCACCGCCGCCTACGGCACTGGCTTCAGCCATTCGAACCTGTCGCGCGCCGTGAGATTTGCAGAGCAGTTTCCGCACGCCGAGACTGTTGCGACACTGTCGCAACAATTGAGCTGGTCGCATTTCGTGGAGCTGGTCAAGATCGAGGACCCGCTGAAACGGGAGTTCTACACGGAGATGTGTCGGCTCGAGCGGTGGTCGGTCCGGACGCTGCAGGCGAAGGTCCGGGGGATGCTCTTCGAGCGAACGGCGCTGTCGCGAAAGCCGGAGGACCTCGCCCGCCGAGAGCTCGCGGCCCTTCGCGACGAGGACCGGCTGACGCCGGACCTCGTCTTCCGCGATCCCTACCTGCTGGACTTCCTCGGGCTCGCGGACACGTACAGCGAGCGCGACCTGGAGACGGCGATCATTGCGGAGCTCGAGCGGTTCCTGCTGGAGCTCGGGGCCGGCTTCTCGTTCGTGGCCCGGCAGAAGCGAATCGCGATCGACGACGAGGACTACTACATCGACCTGCTTTTCTATCACCGGAAGCTCCGCCGGCTGGTGGCGATCGACCTGAAGATCGACCGGTTCCGCGCGGAGCACAAGGGCCAGATGGAGCTCTATCTCCGCTGGCTCGACCGGCACGAACGGGAGGGAGGGGAGGAGTCCCCGCTCGGACTGATCCTCTGCGCCGGGAAGTCGGAGGAGCACGTGGAGCTGCTGCAGCTGGAGCAAAACGGGATCCGGGTGGCAGAGTACCTGACCGAGCTGCCTCCGCGGGAACTGCTGGAGGCGCGGCTGGCTGCGGCCGTGCGGCTGGCGAGGGAGCGGTACGGGGACGGCTCGTCGCCCGGGGACGACGGCATGGCGCCGACTCGGGGCTGCTGAGGACGCGCGGGCGAGCCGCCATTCGTCGATATCCCGGAGAGTCGGCGACGGCCGGGTCACGCGGCCGGCATCCGGAGGCAGTCGTCGGAGCAGAACCGGCCGTCCCCGTCGCAGCACGCCGGCAGGCCCGGCCCGGCGATCGCTCGCCCCTCTCCTTCGGCCGCGGCGGATTTTTGATTCAGCGCGAGGAGGAGCGCGAGCGGTTCGAGATCGCGGAGATCGCGCGGAAGGCCGTACCGGTACGCCTCGCTCACGGCTGTATCGAGCGCGGCCTGCGCGTCGCGGAGCCGATTTTCGCCGGGGAGCTCCGGCGTTCTGTAGAGATCGCGGAGCGACATCGGCGTCGCTTCGCGGATCTCGGCGCGGACCCGTCGGAGATTTAGCGCCGCCGCCGCGACGGCCGCGGCCACTTCGACGGGGGGACGCGGGGGGGACCGGCCCGCTCACCCGTGGTCCCGGCGCCGGCAGATGATAGCGGCTCCCTTTTCTTCTCTTATCGCGGATGATGATCTGAAGGAACATCGCCATGCCAGCGCCCGCCGAGTATCGAAAGTATATCGAAGATCTCGTCAATCGCTACACGCTACTCCGGGGGCAGTATCTGAATCCGGCTCCGCGCGACGTCGGAAGATATAACGAAACCCAGTTGCGCCGAGAGTTCGTCGATCCATTTTTCCGTGCTCTGGGATGGGACGTCGACAATAACGAGGGACACTCGGAAGTGTACAAAGATGTCGTGCACGAAGACCCGATCCCAATCCGCGGCACGACCAAGTTTATCGATTATTCCTTCCGGATCGGCGGAATCCGCAAATACATCGTCGAGACCAAGCGTCCGTCGTCCCGCATCAAGGACGACAGGGAGGCTGCCCTCCAGCTCCGCCGATACGCATGGAGCGCCAAGCTCCCGCTCAATATTCTGACCAATTTCGAGGAGTGGGCGATCTACGACTGCACCAAGAAGCCCGAACAGGGCGATGCTGCCGGCACCGCCCGGATCGAGTATTTCACGTACGACACACTGCTCGAAAAGTGGGACGACCTCGTCGGCATCTTCGCCAAGGAGCGGATCTTGCAGGGATCGTTCGACCAGTTCGTCACGTCTGCGAAGGGGAAGCGCGGTACCATCAGCGTCGATAAGGACTTCCTCGATACGATCGACGAATGGCGGGAGCTCCTGGCCCAGAACCTGGCGCTCCGGAACGGCGCGCTCTCGGTCGAGGATCTGAATATCGCCGTCCAGCGGATCATCGACCGGATCATCTTCCTCCGGATCGGCGAGGACCGGGGGATCGAGAAGTACGAGACTTTGCGCAACCTTCTCGACGGGGACGGGGTATATCCCCGGCTCTGCGAGCTCTTCCGCCGGGCCGACGACCGGTACAATTCCGGCCTCTTCCACTTCTCGGCCGAACCGGGATGGGACGAAGTACCCGACCGGCTCACGCCGGGCCTGACGGTTGACGACAGGGTGCTGAAGACGATCATCAAGCAGCTCTACTACCCGGTGACGCCGTACGAGTTCTCGGCCATCCCGCCCGCCATTCTCGGGCACGTCTACGAGCAATTCCTCGGCAAGGTTATCCGGCTGACCGACGGTCATAAGGCGAAGGTCGAGTACAAGCCGGAGGTGAAGAAGGCTGGCGGGGTTTTCTACACCCCGGACTACATCGTCGATTACATCGTCAGGGAGACCGTCGGTCGGTTGGTCGAGGGGAAGGCCCCGGAGGAGGTCGCCGCGATCCGGGTTCTCGATCCGGCGTGCGGTTCCGGCTCGTTCCTCCTCGGCGCGTACCAGTTCCTGCTCAACTGGCACCTCGACTGGTATATCGCCAACCTAGTGCCGAAACTCGCCGGGCGCTCGGAGAGCGATCCGGCCGTGCTCGCGCTGCTGCCGAAGGTCGAGGCTGCTGCGAGGCGAGGGAAGACGGAGCTGCGGCCGATCGATTTCCCGATTTACCGGGCGGGAAAGCGGAGAGACGAGAAGGGAAAGGAAGCGGGGAGCGATTGGCGCCTGACGACGACCGAGCGGAAGCGCATCCTGCTGAACAACATCCACGGCGTGGACATCGATCAACAGGCCGTGGAGGTGACGAAACTATCGCTGCTGCTGAAGGTGCTCGAGGAGGAGACGGCGGAGACGATCACGGGACAGACGACGCTCGGGACTGAGCGGGCGCTGCCGAGTCTCCACAAGAATATCCGGTGCGGGAACTCGCTGATCGGCTCGGACGTCCTCGCGGCCGGGCTGTTATCGCCGGAGGAGATCGCGCGCATCAACCCGTTCGACTGGGAGCGCGAGTTCCCGTCGATCGTGGCGGCCGGCGGCTTTGATGCGGTCATCGGCAATCCGCCGTATGTTCGTCAGGAGTTGATCTCGGCGCAGAAGGAATACCTGAAGGAGCACTATCAGGTTTACTCCGGGACGGCCGATCTCTACACCTACTTCTTCGAGCGGGCGCTCTCGTTGCTGAACGATCACGGGCAGTTCTCGTTCATCGTCGCGAACAAGTGGATGCGGGCCAACTACGGAAAACCGCTCCGGCAGTTTTTGAAGACGAAGCGGATCGAGGAGATCGTGGACTTCGGCGACCTCCCTGTCTTCGAGAACGCGACGACGTACCCGTGCATCATCCGGATCGCTGGCGGAGGGCCGGCGGAGACGTTCGCAGCGACGAATGTCGAGAGTCTTCAATTCGAGGATCTCAATGCGTACGTAGAGAAGGCCCGGATCGAAGTAAAGATGGATTCGTTGAAGGATGAGGGCTGGTCGCTGGTTGATAGCGATCAGCAACACGTCCTCGACAAGATCGTATTAAAAGGCGTCCCGCTAAGTCAGTTTGTTAACGGACAGATATTCTACGGGATCAAGACAGGGTTGAATAAAGCCTTTGTTATCGATCCTGAAACTCGAGATATTTTGATCTCCGAAGATCCGCAAGCTGCTGACATCATCAAACCCTTCCTGATTGGGAAAGATATCAGGCGATACGGGTCTCTATCGACAAAACGTTTTGTCCTTTATCTTCCCTGGCATTTTCCTCTCCACGAGGATAAATCGATCCTTGGCAATTCGAAGAAATCAGAGAGCGAGTTTAAACGTCAATTCCCAGCTGTATTCAATCACTTTCTCCAATTTAAGGGAGATTTGCTTCGCCGGAATCCAGCCGAAACCTGCATACGTTACGAATGGTATGCCCTTCAGAGATTCGGAGCGAGTTATTGGAGAGAGTTTTCCAAGAACAAGATATTGTGGCCCGGAATAAGTGGAGAGATAACGGCTTTCACTTTGGATGAGGAGGGGTATTACGGTAATGACAATATTCAGATGATCGTAGACGATAGTCGTTACCTTCTCGGGATATTGAATTCGAGAATTGCCCATCTATTTCTATCCAAAATCTGTGATGTCGTTCAGGGCGGGTTTTACCGTCTTAAGATTTCGTATGTCTCCCAGATCCCGATTCGGCCCATCGATCCCTCGAACCCCGACGACGTGGCGGCCCACGACCGGATGGTCGGCCTCGTCGAGCGGATGCTCGACCTCCACCGCCGGCTGCCGGCCGCGGCCACCGATCATGAGAAGCGGCTGCTCGAGATGCAGGCCGAGCAGACGGATCGGGAGATCGACGGGCTCGTCTACAACCTTTATGGTCTGACGCCCGACGAGATCGCGATCGTCGAAGCGAGCGTCGCGAAGAAGGGATGAGCGTGAGCGAGCATCGGCCTGGCATCGAGAGGGCATACGAAAGGATTTCGGAACTTTGTGATCCCGATCAGGCGAACTATTGGCGCCCGCTCCTCTCGGCCGTCGAACCCTGCGACCATTCCTCGTCGCTGTTCAGGCGAATCATACAAGCGGCGGACAACGATCAGCTGGAGGACTGCCTTGTCGAAGGACTGTTCGTGCTCTATTTTCTCGATCACGGTTTCACGGTCTCGATCATACCGGAGAGCAGCAAGGAACGGCGACCGGATCTCCGCGTGGCTCGCGGCGGGCAGACGGCAGTTGTGGAGATCAAACACTATCGATACAAAGATCCTGGCCCTTTCGGGAAGAACCTCGACGATGACTGGCGCGATGGCAAGATCCCAGAACTGGCACCGTGCAGCGATTACGAGCATGACGAAAAGAGGTGCCACCAAAGACTCATCACCGCGTTAGAACAGATCTTCGCTCACGTGGAGGGCATGGAACCGTTCATCATCGCCTTCTGGAACTCCGACAATCGCCTCGATAGACTTCAGTATTCATCGGCGATTTCCTCCCTTCTTCAGCAGAGGAAAAATCTGCTGCCAACGAGAAGCTGCGGTTTTTCACTCTTCAGATCGAATCGGATCGAGTTTCTTCACGGCGATCGCATACCGCGGTTCTTCTCGATCCCGATCACGCCAAGCGTCCCTGTCGCCATGGAAGACTGGAAGTGGGACCTCGAAGATACGATTTTGCTCGAAGGAAGAACCGATAGCATCCAATGATGAGGCTCGATCCGATGAAGCCGCCGAACAATCCGACACGAGCGAGGGAGAGGCGATGAGCTCCTCTTCTCGCCCCGACGGCGTCGATCCCGGTTGGGATGGAGCTAAGTTCCTCGCCTGGCTGAAGAAGCGCGGCGCCCGCCAGCCCGTCCGGCGCTGCAGGAAGCACTGCTCCATCGCCGAGTTCGACCCGACGGCCTTCGTAAAATCGCTCGACACCTCGCACATCGAGATCCCCACTGTAAATGGTGAGAAGTGGGTCGTCCTCAACAATCGGGTCTGGGCAGACCAATGGATGGTCTACTACGATGAAGAGGTCCCGCACCACCGGCACTGGCACAGGATATAACTTTTCTTTTCTCGTCCGAAAAAATATTTACGGCTCCACTACTATCTAGTAGTATCATGACATCCGGGAGCCTGTCCTCTCCTCCGAAAGAGGCCGAGGTCTTCATCGATGCGCCCTACGGCGGCCTCTTCGGCAACACCGTGCTCGCGCACGTGATCGAGGAGTTCATCGCGTCGCCATCAGTCGTATATCGACCCAAGGACCTCGAGGAGCTGACCGAAAAATCCGAACCGAGCATCCGCTCCGCCCTCGCGACGCTCCTCCGGCTGAACCTGATCGAAAAGGTTTCGTCCGAAAACCAGCCACCCCGGTACCGGGTCAGGGTCGAGTCGAAGAAGTTCGTCGCGCTCTCGTTCCTCGCCTACGCAATGCTCGACGACCGCGACGGCTCGGACTGCATGGATATGGCCGTACACGATTACTATTCGAACTATGTCCGCGAGAAGTTTGAATCAGTCCATTCGTACGACATTTCAGGGACTTCGTATGAAATTGTAGGAGCCCGAGATGCGACATCACGGAAAATGGGCATATCTGAACCTGCATCGGCAATATACACCGGGGTAGCAGTATGAATCCAGAAGAAACCGTTCCAGACGAGCGCAAGACAGCCTCATTTACAATCGATCTCAGCAGTTCCTACCATGTAGAAAACCTTCCGTCCGAGATTGACATTAACCAGGTTTATTACTCGAATCTGGCAGCGGTTAACGTCAGTCACCGTGACGTCTTCATCGACTTTCTCCAGACTCCAGGGGTCAGGCGCGATGAGGCGATGCATCTTCCCGGAGTGCGGATATTCATGTCCTACGCGGCCGCGCAGAAACTTGCAGAAACACTGTTTCGAGTTCTGGCAAGTGCACATGCGGACGGAGCGATGGAGCAATACCCTGCTGGAAAATCGATGGATCAGCAATAGGCAGCACCGAATCCAATCAGATCCTTTTTTGGTCGCGCTCATCGACCGGATGGTCGCCCCCCACCACCGGCTGACGCTTGCGGCCACCGATCATGCGAAGCGGCTCCTCGAGATACAGGTCGAGCAGACGGATCGCGAGATCGGCGCGCTTGTGTACGGCCTGACGGCCGACGAGATCGCGGTCGTCGAGGCGGCCGTCGCGAAGAAAAGCTGAGGCCTTTCTGCTCTACACATCGGCCGGCCCGGCCGCGCCCTCCCGCACGCGCCGCCGCGCCTCCCCATCGTAGCACGCCTCGCAGAGCCGGACGCCCCCGCCGGACCACGCGGCCGCCTCGAGATCGCAGACGTCGCACCGGCCGACCGACGCCGCGACCTTCCGCATCCCGCCGGGGTCGATCACCCCCGGCAGCGGCGGCCCCGCCCGCTGCTCGCGCCGCACGGCCGCCGCGTGGCAGGCGCGGCAGAGATGGCGGGGCTCTCCCGCCGGCCGGCGCTCGCGATAATGCGACGGCCGCCGGCCGCAGGCGTCGCAGGGCACCGGGGCCGGCGACTCGAGCGCGGCGAAGGCGCGCGGGCCGGGGATATGACAACATTCGGCGTGTTGGCACCCTGTTGATAGCGGTGTTGATAGGCCTGTTGGTAACAACGATTCGGCCCGAGCGGTCGCCGATCCCGAATCCGACCTCGATATCCCCGTATCGATCACAGTACTATCAACAGGACCGGGAGCACAGTGCACCCCGTCGGACGGATCTGGACGCACTGTGCTCGCCGGAGTGTTGACACATGGTCCGGCGTTCCCGGAGCATTCGCCCCCGTTCTGAATTCCTCCGCCGGTGCGGCCTTTTTCCATGTTGTCAACAGGCCTGTCAACAGGCCTGACAACAACCTGCCAGCACGCACCGGCGCTGTCGTCAGGGCCGCCGTCCTTGAGCCAGACCTGTCCCCGCACCAGGCTCTCCCGGTAGATCTCCTCGTTGAAGACGAAGACGAGCTGCCGCTGGCGCACGTCGCGGTTCGCCTCCTCGGGGTCGACGGCCGTCTGGTCGATCAGGGTCAGCGCAGGGGACTTGTCGATCAGCCCGGGATAGCGGACCCCGCCGCGCCCGGTATAGCCGAGCATCGTCCGCCGCGACTTCTGGTACGTCCACCCCGTCCACCGCTGCACGTCCTGCGTCGTGAACCGCGCCGCCTCCCTCCGCGACGCCTCCGCGAGGACCAGGTCCTCGTTCCGGTCGAACTTGGAGCCGAGCGACCCGCCGCCCGCGTGCAGCGCGGAGAAGAGGCCCGCGGCATAGTCGAAGTCGGCCCGCGTCGCCGTGACGACGAGTGTGCCGTCCTCGAGCCGCTCCGTCGACCGCTGGCGGAGGTGGAGGAGGGCGTGACTCCGGACGAGGTCGAGCAGGACCAGCGTGTTCCGGCGGTTGCTGACCGAGGCCATCCTGATCCTGGTGGCGAACGGTACCTCGACGTAGACCAGGCCCCCGCTCCGGGCTGCGCGCCAGAGCTCGCGGCAGACGGCGAGGTCGAACCGACCGTTCACGGCCTCGCGGGCCGGGCGGGCCTCCTCGGCGAGCTGCCGCTCGAAGACCACGCCGTCCTGAGCCTTGGAGTCGTCGACCCAGCAGGTCAGCATCCGGTTGAGGACCTGGTCGTCGTAGAGGGCGCGGACGTTCACGAGCCACCAGACGCAGCGCTCGGGGACGGCGCAATGCCGGACCTTCCGGTCCGTGTCGACGGTCCGCATCCGGATCGGCTCGGTGAACTTGCTCGTGGCCTCCTTGAGCACCTCCTGGAGCTCCTCGGAGAGGGCGATGTCGTCGAGCAGGAGGACGGTGCCGGGGCCGATATCGTCCGAGTAGTAGAGCGCCTTGTCGCTCATCCGCTCCGCGAGGCGGTACTCCTCCGGCACCTGCCGGAGCATGGCCGTCATGCCGCTCGACTTGCCCTTCCCGCTCTCGCCCGTGACGTAGACGTGGAGCCCGCGCGAGTTCAGGACGGCCTGGGAGGCGATGGACATGATCAGGCAGTGCGCCAGGGTCTCGTCCCCGACGTGGTCCCGCGCGAAGGCCTCGAGGAGAAAGCCCACCGGGTCCCCGCGCTCGAGCACCTCGTCCGCGGCTCCGGCCGCGCCGGGGTTCGGCCCGGCGGGGCAGGCCGCCGGCGTCGGCTCCGGAGGCGCGGACGCGATCGTCGCGGCGAGCGACCCCAGCAGGAGCGCCGGCACGGCTGTGGGCAGGCGCGGCGCTTCGAGGACGGCCGCGCGGCGGTGGGGGCGGTCGGCGGTCGAGTCGCCCTTGCGCGAGACCGTGCCGTAGACTTTCCAGATCCGGCCGGCGTTGAAGTTCGCGCAGTCGACCTTCGCCCGCTCCGTCGAGAACCGGGCGTCGAGCGCGGCGAGGACGGCCTTCACGAGGGCTGTGCTCTCGTCGTCGTTCGGGAGATCCCCCCCGGTAAAGGAGGTGGGCCCCGTTACCCGAGTCCGCGACGATCGGCGCGGGCCAGCCCTCCTCCGCGAGCGCGTCGCGGATCGTCTGGGCCGCTCCGCAGGCCGCGTGGTGCTCCGCCGTGGTGGACGAGACGCCGCTCGGCCGGACCGGGTCCACGTCGATCGGGAGCCAGCGCCGGCGGACGATGTCGGCGTCGGCCGTGGTCGGATCGCCGCGCCCGAGACGCGCTTCGACGCGGTTCGCGCGGCGGGCGAGGAGCGCGGGGTTCACGGGGTTGAGCGTGACGTAGATCCCGCTGAATTCCGCGGAGGCGTCGAGCGTGTCGGCCTTCTCCGCGACGAGGGCCGGGTCGTCGAAGTACCCCGAGGCGATCCGGCCGTCGCGGCCGATGGCGCGGAGCTCGGTCACGGCCCCCGGCTCGAGCAGGAGTTCGAGCGCGGCCCGCACGGCGCCGGGACCCGTGTCCACCGCGCTGTACGGGGGGCCGTGCTGTCGTGTGTATTCTTCAGTCGATACTGCCGGGCGCGAGCCCGTTATTGGCGCGGTCGTGCCGCCGCCATTGGATTGTGTCATGCTGCTGTCATACGAGGGGGCGTGGGGGGCCGGGGCGGTGCCAGGGAAGTGTCGACGCGCAAAATATGTAAAACGGCTCGACGGGCGTCTGCCCGGGGCGGCGGGAGCGGGGATCTCCCCCGAACGGGTCCGCGTTTATACGGAGCGACCGTTCGCGAGCGGAAAAACAGCCGGATAGGGTCGCTCCGGTGCTCCTCCATCGATGCGTTTATGGGCGCGCATCGTGATCCTAGTATCTATGAAATGGCCGCGTGACTACGGTCTCTCGATGCGGATCTGGCTGACGATGGGCCTCCTGCTCCTCGTCTACCTCGCATTCCTCGCGGTACTTCGGACGCTCGGGGTCGGCCTGTGGTGGCTCGTCCTCATCTCGGTCGGGTTCGCCTTCGTCCAGTATTTCTTCTCCGACCGGCTGGTCCTCATGTCCACCGGGGCACGCGTCGTCGATCGCGACGAGTACCCGGAGCTCTACCGGACGGTCGAGAAGCTCTCGACCGAGGCGGGGATCCCCATGCCGCGGGTCGCGGTCATGCCCTCGCCGATCCCGAACGCGTTCGCGACCGGGCGGTCGCCGAAGCACGCCGTGGTCGCGGTCACGGACTCGATCTACCGCCTCCTCTCCCCCCGCGAGCTCGAGGCCGTCCTCGCCCACGAACTATCGCACGTCAAGAACCGGGACATCCTCACCATGACGATCGCCTCGTTCGTCGCGATGATCGCCTCCCTGATCATGCACAACGCGATCTTCCTCTCGCTCGGCGACCGGAGGGACGGCAGCCCCTGGATGATCGCCTGGATCGCCGCGATCGTGGTCTGGGTCGTCTCGAACCTGCTCCTGATGTCGCTCTCGCGCTACCGCGAGTTCGCGGCCGACCGCGGCAGCGCCCTGATCACCCGCGACCCCGAGTCGCTGATCTCGGCCCTGCTCAAGATCAACGGCCGGATCTCGGCCGCGCCCGCGGAGCGGCAGCAGAAGGTCGAGAGCGCGAACGCGTTCTTCATCCTGCCCGTGCGGGGCTCGGCCCTCGCCGAGCTCTTCGCGACCCACCCCCCGCTCGAGCGGCGGATCGAAGCCCTCGAGCGGATCCGGATGGAGCTCGGGCAGGGCCGGGTCATCGCCTGAGCCTCCCGTTTTTCGGCCCGAACGGGGCATAGAAACGATAAAATGGGCGAACGAGAAATTATAATAGACCGAACTGCGAACGAATGAAGGCAGTTCGCATCGATGGTCTAGTGGTATGACNNCTTCACACGGCGGAGGTCCGGAGTTCGAATCTCCGCGCGCCCATTCTTCTTCGATCGTTCTTTCCGCGAGCAGACGATCGGCATCTAAAGGTATTTGAGTCCCACCGGCCCACCCTGACGGCATGAGGGACAACAACGAGTACGTTCGGGCCCTGCTCGGCCTCTACGAAAAGTCGCTGATGCTCCACGACACCGCGCTCTTTCAGCCGGTGCTGAAGTTCCACTTCATCGACGCCTGCGCCCACCTCGACTACACGCTCGGGCTCCTCTCGTACAACTACGCCTCGCCCAAGAACATCATGGGCATGGAGTACCTCCGCTGGCGGATCGACGAGGAGAAGAAGAACGACCGCCCGCTCTTCCGCGGGTTCGTGAACTGGCTCAAAGGTGCGCACACCGACCGGTTCGAGCGCCTCCCGACGATCTGGCGCGCGGTCTACGACGACGAGGACCCCGCCGGGTACCGCTCGTTCCGGATCGTGCTCGACCCCGACAGCCGCTCGGCCATCCCGGTCGGATTCTTCACGATGGCGATCGACGAGCTCTTCGAGAACGAGTTCCTCAAGTCGCTGTACGAGGAGACGGGCTCGCTCGCCCGGCTCTTCGAGGAGTACAGAGCGACCGTGAGCGCATGACGGACGTCGCCCGCATCGCGGCCGAGCTGATCGCGTTCCGCTCCGAGAACCCGCCGGGGGAGACGCGGGACTGCGCGGAGTACGTCCGCGACCGGTTCGAGGCGTTCGGGCTGAAGGCTGTGGTCTCGGGCGAGTCGGCGGAGCGGGCGAACGTGGTCGCGAACGGCCGCTCGGCCGACCTCCTGCTCTGCGGGCACCTCGACGTCGTCCCCGCGCTCGGCGAGACCTGGTCCTTCGACCCGTTCGGCGGCGAGGTCCGCGACGGGTACGTCCTGGGGCGCGGCGCGACGGACACGAAGGGGGGCTGCGCCGCGCTGATCGCGGCCGTCGGCGACGCAATCGAGCGGGGTATCGACGTCGAGCAGATCGGCCTCGCCTTCGTCTGCGACGAGGAGACCGGCGGCGGCNNCCTGATCGCGGAGCCGACGCCCGCCGGCGCGCCCTGCATCGGGCAGAAGGGGCTGCTCCGGGCCCGGTTCCGGTTCCGGGGCGAGCCCGGGCACGCCTCGCTCTACCCGGTGCGCGGGGTCTCGGCCGTGATGGAGGCCGTGGCCCTGATCGAGTACGTGCGGCGGCTGTACGAGCGGGTCCACCACCCCGGCCCCGAGCTCGCGCCGGTGATCGCCGACTCCGAGCGGGTGCTCGAGGCCGCGTTCGACGCACCGGGGACGGGCGCGGTCCTCCGCCGGATCACATACAACCCCGGTCGGATCGAGGGGGGCGAGAAGGCGAACATCGTGGCCGAGCGCTGCGAGCTCGAGCTCGACCTCCGGCTGCCCTGGGGCTGCGACCCGGCCGCGCTCGGAGCCGAGCTACGGGCTCACGCCCCGCACGCGGAGATGGAGTGCATGAGCGCGTCCGCCCCGAGCTGCACCCCGCCGGGCGAACGGATCGTCTCCCGGATCGCGGCGGCCGTCGGGGCCGTCCGCGGCACGCCCGCCGTCCCTATCGTCCAGTGGGCCGCCTCGGACGCCCGCGCCCTCCGCCTCGCCGGCTTCCCCACGGTCGAGTACGGCCCGGGCGAGCTCGCGCGGATCCACGCGGTCGACGAGCGCGTCCCCGTCTCGTCCCTCGAGGAGGCGGTCGCGGTCTACGGCCGGCTGATCGACGCCTACGCCCGACCCTGAATGCTCGTCTTCTGCCATCTCTTCGTCGGGGCCGCGATCGGCCTCGCCGTCGCCCGTGCGACCGGCGACCGCCGG
>DUGU01000131.1 GCA_013331215.1 Methanoregulaceae archaeon | reverse complement strand
CAAGTAATTATGAGATCCTACAGAAAGCCAATGGCACCCGATCGGCATCGCAAAGGCTCGTCCGCACATCTATCGACAGCTTCCTATCGGATGGTTAATGTAGCACGAAGGACATATTTCGCCCTTGACACAACCGCCGCCCGGTGGATCGCACCCGGCGGCACGAGGTCGGTTTCCGGTGGAGTTGCCGCGTCTGAGGAGAAAGAAGCAGGAAGAACCGCGGATTCTCGCGCCGCCGCCAGATGCACGGCCCATGGCCGCCCCGAAGGAGCGGGGCCGGCTGCTCGCCCGGACGAAGCCAGAGGCACCGATCGTCGAGTACGACCCGGGGATCCACGGGTCGCTCGTCGACCGCGAGCTCCCCGAGGAGTACGACCTGATCGAGCAGTACTGGGTCGACGAAGGCTGCTCCCAGGTGAACATCGTCTTCAACCGCCGGACCAGGCAGGAGGAGTACATCCTGTACGAGCCGACGCTAACGCCCTTCGAGTACGAACTGATCGAGCGCGTCTTCGAGGATCTCCGCGATGTCCTGATCCTGACCGACGCCGAGGTCGACGAGGACAAGCGAATCCTGCTCTTCCGGAAGATGGAGGGGCTCTTCGAGGAGTACGGGATCCGGCTCGAGCAGATCCCGCTCTTCAAGCTCCGTTACTTCCTGCTCCGCAACTTCATCGGCTGGTCCCGCGTCGAACCGCTGATGAAGGACCCGAATATCGAGGACATCTCCTGCGATGGCAACGAGATCCCGATCTTCCTGTACCACCGGAAATACCGCAACATCCGGACGAACATCCGTTTCGACGAGGAGGCCCTCATCTCGCTCGCGATCAAGCTCGCGCAGCGGTCCGGCAAGCACGTCTCGATCGGCAACCCCATGATCGACGCGACCCTTCCCGACGGCTCGCGCCTGCAGTTGACCCTCGGCAAGGAGGTGACGACCCGCGGCACCTCGTTCACGATCCGCAAGTTCCGCGAGGAGCCGTTCACCCCGATCGAGCTGATGGAGTACCACACCTTCAGTCCCGATGCACTCGTCTACTTCTGGTTCGCGATCGAGAACAACAAATCGCTGCTCTTCATCGGCGGCACGGCCTCGGGCAAGACGACCTCCCTCAACGCGGTTTCGCTCTTCATCACGCCGCTCGCGAAGGTCATCTCGATCGAGGACACGCGCGAGGTCACGCTCTACCACGATAACTGGATCGCATCGGTGACGCGCGAGTCCGTGGCCGAAGCCGGCTCGACCATCGACATGTTCGCCCTGCTCAAGTCAGCCATGCGGCAGCGGCCAGAGTACATCCTGGTCGGCGAGGTCCGTGGCCACGAGGCGCAGACGCTCTTCCAGGCGATGAACACGGGCCACACGACCTTCTCGACCATGCACGCGGGCTCGGTCGACGCCGCCATCCACCGGCTCGAGTCCGAGCCGCTCAACGTGCCGCGCAACATGCTGCAGGCCCTGAACATCATCTCGATCCAGGCCCTGATCTACCAGGGGACGGCCCGCGTCCGCCGCTGCCAGGAGATCGTGGAGGTGATCGGGATCGACCCGTCTACCGGCAACCTCCGGGTCAACAACGTCTTCACCTACGACCCGGTCCGCGACCTGCTCAACTATACGGGCCGCTCCCAGGTCTACGCCTCGATCACCGACAAGCGTGGCTGGACCCGCGACCAGCTCGACGCCGAGATCGAGGTGAGAAAGCGCCTCCTGATCGCGATGCACGAGCAGCGGATCCGCGATTACAAGTCGGTGTCCCGGATCTTCCAGAGCTACTACATCGACGCCGCGAGCGTGATGGACTACCTCCACGACCTCAGGCAGGTGCTCGTGTGATCCTCGGCCGGCAGGTACAGGCCTGGGTGGCGAAGGATCCGACGCGGTTCCAGCGCCTGAACGCGGACCTGATCTCGACCCGTTCGGGGGTCACGGTCGAGCGCTACCTCTCGAATGCCATCCTGGTGTCGGGCGTGGTTGCGCTCGTCTTCCTCGTGGTCGGGTATATCGTGACGGGCCTCGTCATCGCCTTCACAGAGGCGAAGGGCACGTCGTTCACGAACCCGACCCCGGTCCACCTGCCCTACATGGTCGGCCCGATCCCGATGTCCCTGATCACCCAGGTGGTCGGGGCCGGGATCGGCGCGCTCATCGCTGCCGCGATCACCTACATGATCGCGCTCCAGTGGCCGGCGATCACCAAGGGGATGCGCGCCTCCAAGATCAATATGACCCTCCACAACGCGGTCGCGTACATGTACGCGATGCGCATGGGGGGTGCCGAGCTTCTGACCATCTTCCGGTCGCTCTCGGAGAACGCGAATATCTACGGCGAGGTCGCGCTCGAGTTCCGCCAGATCGTCCGCGACGCCGACTTCTTCGGACTGGACGTGGTCTCGGCCATCCGGCAGCTCCACATGACCACGCCGTCGAACAAACTCAAGGACTTCCTCCAGGATCTCCTCTCGGTGATCGAGTCCGGCGGCGACATGTCCGACTTCCTCGAAGGGAGGGTCCACCTCTTCCAGGAAGACGCCCGGTACGAGCAGAAGAACTTCCTCGGGTTCCTCGCGATGGTCTCCGAGTCGTACGTCACTCTCTTCGTCGCGGGCCCGCTCTTTCTGATCATCATCATGGTCGTGATGGGGATGATGGGCGGCGCGGCCATCACCCAGCTCGTGGCCGTGATCTACCTCATGCTCCCGATCGGGACCACGATCTTCATGGTGATGATCGACCTGGTCTCGATCAAGACGGAGCAGGTCAACAGAGCGAAGGGGAAGGAGGCCTGGCAGGAGTTCTCGGACGTCACGGTCGACGCGGTCGGCGGCGAAGAGGGACTCTTTGCCCGGCTGGTCAAGTACGACCAGTCGGCGGGCGTCCGTCGATTCCTCCGGGACCCGCTCAAGGCGTTCACGGCCAAACCGATCCGGATCCTCTTCCTGACGATCCCGATCGGTATCGGCTACATGGGCTTCATGATCTCGCAGATCCGGTGGATCGGCAACCTCGAAGCCTACATCGGCGCGATCGACGACCACATCGTGATCGGCCTGTTGATCGTACTCGTGCCGTACGCGATCTTCTACGAGGTCTGGCGACGGCGGCTCTCCGGGATCGAGGCGGCGATCCCCGAGTTCCTCGACAGGATGGCCGGGATCAACCAGGTCGGCCTGACCGTCGGACAGGCGCTGGGGATCATGCAGAGCGCGAATCTCGGCGTGCTCTCGTACGAGATCAAACGGATCAACCGGGATATGGACTGGGGCTCGAACTTCTCCGAGGCGCTGCTCCACTTCGGCGATCGGATCAGGACCCCGATCATCGCACGGATGGTCACCCTGATCACGAAGGCCTCGGAGATGTCGGGCCAGATCAACCGGGTTCTGAACATCGCCTCCTCGGACACACGGATGTCGGAGGTCCTCAAGAAGGAGCGGCTCGGGGAGATGTTCATCTACGTCGCGATCATTTACCTCTCGTTTCTGGTCTTCATCTTCGTGATCGCGACCCTGAATGCACAGTTCCTGAGCGAGCTCGCCAAGATCGACACGGCCGGGGCTGCGCAGGCCGGGGGGGCCTTCTCCGGCCTCGGCTCCATGCCGCTCGGCCTGCTCCAGGTCATGCTCTACCATGCCGTCCTGATCATGGGCTTCTTCTCGGGCCTGATTGCAGGGCAGATGGGCGAGTCGTCCATCAAATCGGGAATCAAGCACGCGTGCATCATGCTGCTCGTCGGCCTCATCGCGTTCAACACGGTCGCGTCGCCGCCGCTCTGAGCGGGAAGCGCCCACCACCCACGGAACAGCGGCGACCGCGCGGACCGCCCCCGATATCCTTATCCCGGTGGAGTGCCGACTCTGGCACGGTGATCGAGTACATGTGCAGTGTTGGCGGACCCATGGATGTCGAGTACGATGAGCGTGTGAAGGGCAAGCGGTTCCGTTGCCGTGACTGCGGCGAATCCTTCGAAGGGGTGGGCAAGCACCCGGTCTGCCCGTCGTGCCAGTCGGACGCGGTCGACGCGGTCTGACCCCACCCGATGTTCCACCCCCTCGACGACGGCTACCTCCTGTTCGAGGGCTCTTCCTCGTTTCTCGTAGTAGCGCGGGCGCTCCGGCGCCAGCCGCTCTGCATCGAGACTGTCGAGGGCGAGGTGGTGCAGGGCCTGGATCCCGACGATCTCATCGCGGCCTCGGCCCCGAACGGCGGCCCCCTCGCGCCGGCCCTGATGCTGATCGAGCTCGTGCGCCGATACGGGTTCCCCCTCGTCGTGCTACCGAAGGGGCACCCGGGGTCGCGCCGGCTCGGGGTCGTTGTCTCGGCAGGGCCTGCGATCCGGATCGCCTGCGGGATCCAGCGCGGCACTCACCCCGAGCAGGACGTGCTCTGCGGTGCCGACGAGCTCGCGGGGCTGGTCCTCCGCGGCGTGCACGGCGGTGTCGAGATCGAAGGGGGGCCGCCCGGGCTCGCGATCCGGAGCCTGCCCTGCCTGTCCGTCGAGGTCTGAACGGGCCTTCATTCGGGCCGAACTCAGAATACAAACACTTAATATGACGCTTTTCGCCAACTTATAGTGTGTAAGGAGGGTTGGATGAAGATAGAGGTGTTAGAGAGCATCAAGAAGACGGAGGACGAGTATAAGGCCGCGATCAGCCAGGCCGAAGCCCAGCGGCGAAAGAACGTGCAGAACGCCGAGCTCGAGGCCGATAACCTGATCGCGAAGGCGACCATGAACGCCGAAGAGTACCGCAAGCAGAAGCTCGCCGAGGCCCACGCCGAGGCGGACCGCCGCCATGCCGAGATCATCAAGACCGGCGAGGCCCGGGCGTCCGAACTCCGGGAACGGGGTCGGCGGAACCTGGACGGCGCGGTCGCCCTCCTTGTCACCCGGCTCAAGGGAGCCCTCGATGCCGGTGCCTGAGACGGAGCGGTCCTGATGCTCGAACCAGAGCACATGAGCCGGCTCCTGATCGCGGGCACGAAGGAGCAGATGGGCCCCGTGATCGCCGAGCTCTACCGGCGCCATCTCTTTCACATCGAGGACTTCGTCGGCCAGGAGGAATATGCCGGGTTCCGGCTCGGCATGCCGCTTCCCGGCGCGACCGAGGCCTCGGTCGAGCTCCTCACGATCCGGGCCGCATCCAGCGCGTTCGGCGTCGAGTCCGATGGCGTCCCGGCCGCCCGACGGCTCTCGGGAGCCGAGCTCCGGCGGCAGCTCCAGACCGAGCTGCCCGAGATCGACGCCCAGGCCGACGAGCTCGTGGCTCGGCGCACGCGCCTCGAGACCCGGTCTCGGGATCTCGAGTCCCGCATCGCCGAGCTCGAACCGTTCACGGCGATCCCGATCGACCTCGACCTCTTCAGGGGATACGAGAGCCTCGCGGTCTTTGCCGGTCACATCCCGGCAGATGTCGCGATCGCGGCCCCCCACGAAAAGGAATACGCAGGCAGCAAGAAGGGCGGTTTTATCACCGTCTTCACGCCGCTCGCGCACCGCGAGGAGGTCGAGCGGCAGCTTTTGGACGCCGGATATTCGTCCGTGACGATCCCGGGTGAGAGCGGGACGGCCGTGGACACGATCACGCGGTACCGCGATGAGCGCGCGGCGATTACGACGGAACTCGAGGGGATCGACCGGCAGCTTCACGGGCTCAAAGAGATCCACGCCTCGTTCCTGCTCGCGGCCGACGAGCTCCTGACGGCCGACGTCGAGCAGGCCGAGGCCCCGCTCCGCTTCGCGGTGACGGACCAGGCGTTCGTGGCCGAGGGGTGGGTGCCGAAGGACGAGGTC
>DUGU01000318.1 GCA_013331215.1 Methanoregulaceae archaeon | reverse complement strand
CCGACGGTCGCGCCCGAGTCGGGCGTGCTCTCGGCCCCGCGGCACATCTTTGTCGCGCCCGCGAACGGCGCGAAGTACGACCTCGACGGTCCGACCTTCGGCGGCCCGAGCGGCACGTACTACATCAAGGCCGACGGCGGGGGCCTCAACGAACTCCACATCACCAGCGACAAGGCCGTTCCGTCCGGCCAGGTCACAACGAGCAACGCGACGTCCGGGACCTTCTGGGTCACGAACACGGGCGGTAGGGGTTTCGACGACGACATCCTCCTCCTCGTCTCCGTCCAGGGCGAGCTCCCCAACGACTTCGCCGTCCACGTGAAGTCGAGCGGGTATACCTGGACGCCCACGAACGTGGCGAACCAGCTGCCGGCCTCGGTGCAGTACACGGCCGGCGCGGTCGACAGGACCTTCACGAAGGCGGACTTCGCGTACGGCCCGCAGACCTGGAAGCCCGGCCCCGGCGACCTCGTGACGCCGTCGCTGCCGCTCTGGACCGGCCAGAACATCAACGACCCGGCAACGGCGTCGCACCTGATGTTCGTCGACCTCAAGGTCGGCAACCTCTACCCGTCCAAGTCCGCCGACTGGGCGTCGGCGGTCGACAACGGCGGCGCGAAGGTCGAGTTCTCGTTCACGAACATGAGCTCGGTCGCCGCCTTCAACGCCTATGGCTGGTGCCTCGCGGCCAACCAGGGCCAGGGCATCTCCTGGACCAACCGCGTCGAGGGCACCGGGAACAGCGCGTACAGGGTCGAATACGCCGCCCCGACGCCGACGGTGACCGAGACGCCGACGGTCACACCGACGACGCCGGCCGTCGTCCAGGTGCCGAACGGCACCGGACTGCCGACCGATACGAACGGCGACGAGCTGTACGACGACGTGAACGGCAACGGGCGGAAGGACTTCGNNCTTCAACCAGATGACCTGGATCGCCGCGAACGAGCCGATCGCCGCCTTCGACTGCAACGGGAACGGCCGGATCGACTTCGGCGACCTCGTCTGGTTCTTCAACCACTTATGAGCGTCGACAGAGAACCCCTCTTTCTCTGTCGGCCCGGGGCCCTGCGACCATGATGGATGCCGGCCCCGCTCCGCCCATGACCCTTCAGGTCCGCAACGTGGTCGCGTCCGTCAGGGTCGCCGAATCCTTCCGGCTCGACGACCTCGCCGCGGCCATCCCCGGGGCCGAGCTCGATCGAAAAATGTTCAGGCTCATCATCCGCCTCTCCGCCCCGAAGGCCTCGGCCCTGATCTTCCGTTCGGGAAAGATCGTACTCACCGGCCTGCGCGCCCCCGAGGCGGTCGCGCCCGCGCTCGTGGCCGTGCTCGATCTCCTCCGAGACGCCGGCGCCGAGCTCGACGAGCCCGTGCCCCCCCCGAAGATCGTGAACCTCGTCGCGTCGGGCACCCTCGGCGAACAGGTCGCCCTGCATCACCTCGCCATCTCCCGCAACCTGGACCGGATCGAGTTCGACCCCGAGATGTTTCCCGGGCTCGTCTACAGGTCCGGGGCCGGCGGCGTGGCCCTCGTCTTCGGCACCGGGTCGATCGTGGTCACCGGCACCCGATCGGTGGAGGAGGCGCGAGAGGTCGCGGCCGAGGTCCGGGCCATCGTCACCGCGGCCGGCGCGCTGGCCCCGATGTGAACGGAGCACCAGCCCGGACACGGACGCACCACCGGCAACGGCCACGTCGAGTTCGCCGTCGCGGCCCGGATCTTCAGCACCCTCCGGGGCCTCCGGCCCCGCATTTTCCGGGTCCCGAAACGGTCGAGCACCCTGCGGACCCCGCCGGGGTTTCGTGATGGCAGGGGGTGCTCCGGCTCGCCACCGGCCTGCCGCGCGGTGTACGACGATTCGCGATCTCTCCCCGTCGATACGCCGATATCGTTCGCTAATGCAGATCGATGGTACGCCCCCGATCCCGCGGCGGGTCCGGGACCAGTCGTCTCGGCAGGACCGCCGTTTCGTCCGTCTCCTGCTGCGGGCCCGGGGGAACTATCCGCATGACTGTCGGTAATCCGACATCCGCGTATGTCTCACCGATCTCACGATCCATCGAAATTTTGACTCCGACGACTGGCGATCGAACGTCGAGTCGAACCGGGCCGTCGCGACCACGGTCGAAAAAGATGATGGTCCGGGGCTTCAGCGGTTCGGATCGGTCTGCGACGACCCCGCCGTTCCACCCCGGGCCTGACCCGAGGACATGCCCCCGGTCGAGGACTTGCCCTCGCCGCCCCATGCCGGGGAGTGCTTGCGGTCGGTCATCGCGCGCTCGCGCTCGCTCATCCCGTGTTCGCGCTCGCAGAGGCCCTTCGCATATTCGCTCGTTCCGCGGCTCATGCCCGGGGACGAACCGGCCCCGCCCATGCTCTCCCGCATGCCCTCGCCGCCCTGCATTCCGCCGCTGCTCTGCATTCCCTAGCTGCCTCGGGTCGTGGTCTCGCGGCCGGCCCGGCCGCCGGTCTGCCGGCTCGAGCTGCCTCGCATCGTGGTCTCGGTCGGGTTCGTGTTCTGTCCGGCCACGGCCGGGTCCCGCGTCTCCTGGCTCTTCCTGTCCACGTCCGCCATCGCCGCTCACCGCCTGTTCTGGATATGACGATCGTCCGTGTAGTCGGTTGCGCCCCTGCCCCTGCCCGTGATCCGGGATTGGCGCTCGCGCAGGCCCTGCTCGTGAGGCCGGAGCTGTTCGTCGCGCTCCCCGAGGGACTTCTCCCGCTCGCCCAGGTTCTGCTGCCGAGCGTGGAGATCCTCCTCGCGCATCTGCATCTCGGGATCGCCTTCCTCGTGGGCCTCCCGGAGCATCCGGGTCGCCTGGTCCATGCCGGCGTCCTCGCTCTCCTGCGCGCCCCGGCCGCGGGTCACCCGGGAAGGTGTTCCGCCCTCTCCGGCCTCCGTGCCGCGCTCGGTCTGACCCATGGAACCCTGCTGCTGCATGCCGGCGTGTCCCTGCTCCTCCCGGAGCATGGTCGAGGTCTGGCGCATGCCGGCCTCATCGCTCATCTGCTCCCCGGCTCTACCCCTGATCCCGGTCGATCCGCCGGTCATCGACCCCGTCGAGCCGGTGGACTGGCCCTTCTTCTGGTCCTGCATTCCCAAGCTCACCGGGGGCTCGAGAGCTCTTGGATGATATAACGTTTGTTCCATTGGATTCCAATGAGTCTCTTTAGGTGTTGCGATGGGCGGAAATTATTTTCGATCCTCCTGCTGGATGCTCTTGCCGATCTTGCGGCTCTCGCCGCCGGTCCGCTGCTCCCGGTTCGGGTCGGGCTCGGTCGGGCCGCGGCTCCGGCGGTCGGCCGCCGGAACGGTCTGCTGATCCTGCTTCTTCTGCATTCGGAGATCACCTGACCGCAGACGCGCTCTCCGACGAGATAGGTTTTGCCCCGGTCCGGGCGGGGACGATCCGAAAAATGGGAAAAGAAGGGCCTTCCTAGCACTCGTCCGGCCGGTCCGACTTGGAGGTGGAGCTCTCGCCCTTCTTCCCGGTCTTCTCGGTCGGCATGTCCTCACCGCGCCAGTGTTGCCCGGAGGTGCCCGGCTCGTTTTCGGTCCCGGTCGTCTCCTTGCCGCCGACCTTCGGGTTCTTCGCCCAGGGCTCGCCGCGCCAGTGCTGGCCCTGCGTGCCCGCCGGCGCCATCTCCTCGTTGCCCGACGCGCTCCTGCTCTCGCCCGCCTTGCTCTCGCCCGACTTCGCCATGTCCTTCCAGGTCTTGGCGTCCTTCTCGGCGTAGATGCCCGACTGGTTCATGGGCCGGACGTCCTTATTGTAGTCCGTCCCCTGCCTGGCGACCGAGGGACCGGTTCCGCCCTCCTTCTCGAAGACGCCGAAGCGCGACTTGTCCATGGACATGTCCGACGAGTCCCCGGGCTTCATCTGGTCCCAGTACCCGGCGTCGGGCTTCTCGCCCATGCCCGTCTTCGGCAGGGCGCTCCGTTCGTGCTGCCCCATGCCCTCCCGCTCCCCGGCGGCCTGGCGGGTGTCCTGGTCCGTCCGGATGTTCTTGGTCTTCGAGAGACCCTTGTCGTGTCCGCTCTGTTCTTCGGTCATGGAATCCACCGGACCAAGAAGAGGGACAAAGGGATATAAACGTATCCGTCACGGGGCTGTGCCGGGACCTGCGAGGATATCATAGGCTGCGTGCCATCGGCCCGGAGAATACGAGCGCACCCGGTGCTCGACCACGTCGGCGACCGGGAACGGCGCGAGCGCGGGAAGGGCCTCGCCCTCGGCCGACTGGAGGTGATAGAGGTGGATCGTCCCGCCGGGCCGGCAGAGCGAGAACGCGGCCGGAAGGAACGGGAGGGGCGAGAGCGGCAGGTTCATGACCACGTGGTCGAACGGCCGGGTGAAGACGGAGGGGAGGCGGGCCGCGTCGGCCAGGACCGGGAGCACGTTGGTGATCCGGTTCCTCCGGCAGTTCTCGATCATGGCTCCGACCGCCGCGGGGTTGATGTCCGAGGCCGCCACGAACCGTGCTGCCCGTGCGAGCGTGAGGGCGAACGGGCCGGCGCCGGCGAACATGTCGAGCACCCGCTCGCCCGGCTCCACGAGCCCGGCGAGGCGCTGCCGCTCGGTGGAGAGGCGGGCCGAGAAGTAGACCTCGGCGAGGTCGACCCGGAAGACGAGACCGTGCTCGCGGACCTCCGTCTCGGTCGTCGGCTCGCCGGCGAGCACGGTGAAGCGGCGCGTCCGGTACGGCCCCTCGACATGCCCCTCGGGGGCGACCACGGTCGTGATCGACGGGCGCGACGAGAGCAGAAGACGGGCTGCCTCGGGGTCGNNGCTCGGGAAGGATCGCGATGCCGCCCACGAGCTCGTGCCGCGGCAGCTCCGGGCGCGGCGCGTGGGACGGGAACCGTGCAAGGACAGCGCCCTCGACCGGCTCGAGGACCGGCAGCAGCAGCCTCTCCCCCTCCGCCACGACCTTCAGGGAGCGATCGAGGAGCCCGCGCTCGAGGAGCCGGCGACGGCATGCCTCGCCGTCCTCCCGCGCCACCGCGACCGCCCAGCTCTCGCGTTCCCCCATGCCTCATCATCTCCGGCGCCCATAGCTCTGGTATGGACGAGTACCTGGAGAAGCTTCGGAGCGGGGCGCTTAAACTCTATGCACTCGAGCAGGCCCTCCCGGCCGCCGACGCGGTCGCGGTCCGCCGCGCGTACATCGAGGCAGAGACCGGGACCGCGCTCCCGACGCTCGGGGCGTTCGCCATCTCTCCCGAGCGGGTGACGCGGCGGAACTGCGAGAACATGATCGGTGCGGTCCAGGTCCCGGTCGGCGTCGCGGGGCCGCTCCGCGTCCGCGGCGAGCACGCGGACGGGAGCTACTGGCTCCCGCTCGCGACCACCGAGGGCGCGCTCGTCGCCTCGGTCAACCGCGGCTGCAGCGCGATCACCCGGGCGGGGGGCGCCGAGGTCCGGATCTTCGCCGACCGGATGACGCGGGCGCCGGTCTTCGCGGCCCGGTCGGTCGCGCACTCGGCCGAGATCGTGCGCTGGGTCGAGGCGCATCTTGCCGAGCTCCGGGAGGCGGCCGGCGCGACCACGCGCCACGGCCGGCTCGTCGGCTCGACCTGCTCGGTCGCCGGGACCTCGGTCTTCGTCCGCCTCGAGTTCACCACCGGGGACGCGATGGGCATGAACATGGTCACGATCGCCTCCGAGGCCGTGGCCGCCGTGGTCGAGCGCGAGACCGGGGCGCGGCTCGTCTCGTCCTCGGGCAACCTCTGCACGGACAAGAAGCCCGCCGCCGTCAACGTGGTCTCGGGCCGCGGTCGCACGGTCGCGGCCGGCGTCCTGCTCCCCGACGACCTGATCCGGGACGTCCTCAAGACCGACGCCGCGAGCCTCGTCGAGGTGAACACGCGGAAGAACCTGGTGGGCTCGGCCCGCGCCGGCGCGCTCGGCTTCAATGCGCACGCGGCGAACGTGATCGCGGCCCTCTTCATCGCTTGCGGCCAGGACCCGGCGCACGTGGTCGAGGGCTCGCTCGCGGTCACGACCATCGACCCGGCCCCCGGCGGGGCGTACGCCGCGGTCACGCTTCCCGCGCTCCCGCTCGGCACGGTCGGCGGCGGCACCGCGATCGAGACCCAGGCCGAGTGCCTCGGGATCCTCGGCGTCGCCGGCGGCGGAGACCCTCCGGGCGAACACGCGAAGGCCCTTGCGGAGATCGTCGCGGCCGGCGTGCTCGCGGGGGAGATCTCCCTGCTCTCCGCGCAGGCCGCCGGGCACCTCGCCCGGGCCCACGCGACCCTCGGGCGCGGCTAGCGGAACCAGCGCATCATCATCTGCGCGTCCTCGCCGTTCGCGTAGTACCCGGGGATGGTGAAGACGTCCTGGTACCCGCACCGGCGGTAGAAGGCCCGGGCAGCCCGGTTCGAGGCCCGGACCTCGAGCTGGACGGCCGAGGCCCCGGTGACCAGGAACTCCTGCTCGACCCTGGCCACGAGCTGACGCCCGACCCCGCGCTTTCGGAAAGCCGGCGCGACCGCGAAGTTGCAGACGTGCCCGTAGACCTGCTCGCCCGTGTCCTCGCAGGCGCCGGCGAGGAACCCGGCCATGGCGCCCCCGGCCGAGGCCACGAAGAAGAAGTCGCCGCAGTACTCGAGGACCCAGGCGAGGGTGGACTCGTCCCAAGGGTCGGGGAACGAGACCTGCTCGATCGCAGCGACCCCCGGGAGGTCGTTGACCCGGGCGCGGTGGATCTGGAACGGCTCCGCCATCATCGTCCAGTCAGGTTGGCCGATCCACCATATGATGGTTGGGATCGGAACCGGGCACGGGCTTTTTGTCCGCTCACACCCCAGAGTACCGGAAGCCATGGTGCAGATCCATCCGTTCGCCGGCATCCGGGCCGCCCCGGCCCACGCGCAGGCGATCCCGTCGGTCCCGTACGACGTCGTCTCGGCCGCCGAGGCCCGGGCGGTCCTCGCGGAGAACCCGCTCTCGTTCCTCTCGGTGATCCGCTCGGACGCCGATCTCCCGGGCGTGAGGCCCGACGACGATCGGGTCTACGCGCTGGCGGGCGAACGGTTCCGCGCCCTGCTCGCGGACGGGCTCATGCTCCGGGACCCGTCGCCCGGTTTCTACGTCTACGAGGTGGCGACCGGCGAACGGAGCTTCGTCGGCATCGTCGCCTGCGTCGAGGTCGGCGACTACGAGTCGGGCCTGATCCGGCGGCACGAGCAGACCCGGTACGACAAGGAGCGCGACCGCACGCGCCATATCGAGGCCGTGAACGCGAACACGGGCCTCGTCTTCCTCCTCTACCGCGACCCGGGGGGACTGCACGCCCGGCTCGAGCAGCAGGCACGGAAGGTGCCGGTCTCGACCGAGGTCACGGCCGACCAGGGCGTGCGCCACCGGCTGCACCGGATCGACGACCCGTCCGCGATCGAGGCCATCGAGGCGGCGTTCGGCGCGGTCGACGCGCTCTATATCGCCGACGGCCACCACCGCGCGAAGTCCGCGGTCGCCGTGGCCGAGGCCCGGCGGGCTGCCGGGACCGCCTCGGTCGAGTCCGAGCGGTTCATGGCCGTCCTCTTCTCCCACGAGCGCGTCCGGCTCCACGGGTACTCGCGGCTCGTGACCGACCTCGGCGCGCTCACGCCCGAAGGGTGCCTCCGGGCGCTGCGGGCGCTCGGCACGGTCGAGCCGATCGAGGGCGTCGACGAGCACGGCTTCCACGTCCCGCCGCGCAGGCCCGGCAACGAGGACCGTCGCGTCCTCCACATGTACCTCCCGGGGCAGTGGTACGAGCTCTCGTTTCCGCGCGAGCAGGAGGAGGGCCTGATCCGCGGGCTCGACGTCCAGTTCCTCCAGGACCGGGTCCTGGACCCCATCCTCGGGATCGCGGACCCGCGCGGCGACCCGCGCCTCCAGTACCTCGGCGGAGCCAAACCGCTGTCGCGCCTGACCGAGTCCGTCGACTCGGGCGAGTTCGCCGTCGCGTTCGCGCTCCAGCCCCTCTCGATCGCGACCGTGCTCGACTGCGCCGACGCCGGGCTCGTGATGCCGCCCAAGTCGACCTGGTTCGAGCCGAAGGTCCTCTCGGGCTTCGTGGTCCACCTGCTCGACTGATCCCCTTTTATCGCCTTCTCGGGCCCACGCTCTCTGCATGATCAGCATCGCCCTCCCCAAGGGCTCGCTCGAGGAGCAGACCCTCGCGCTCTTTCGCGAGGCCGACCTGGCCGTCCGCCGGACCGACCGCGACTACAGCCCCGTGATCCGCGACGACCGGATCGGCAAGGTCACGATCCTGCGGCCGCAGGAGATCCCGCAGTACGTCGCGATGGGCTACTTCGACCTCGGGATCTCGGGCCTCGACTGGGTCCGCGAGACCGATGCCGACGTGGTCGAGGTCGCGAAGCTCAACTACTCCAAGACCGGCGAGGGCACGGTCCGGATCGTGGTCGCGGTCCACGCCGCGGACCCGGCCGAGACGGTCCAGGCGATCCGGCCCGACGCGCGGGTCACGACCGAGTACCCCCGCCTGACCGAACGGTTCTTCGCGGATATGGGGGTCCCGGTCCGGCTCTTCCCGTCGTACGGGGCGTCCGAGGCCAAGGTCCCCGACCTGATGGACGTCGTGGTCGACCTGACCGAGACCGGGACGACGCTCCGCAAGAACGGCCTGAAGATCATCGGCCAGATCATGGAGTCGTACACGGTGATCGTCGCCAACCGCGAGGCCTGGGCCGACCCCGAACGGCGGCGGGCGATCGACGAGATCACGACCCTGCTCCTCGGCGTGCTCGACGCCCGGAGCCGCACCCTCCTCTCGATGAACGTCCCGGCCGGCTCGGTCGACGCGGTGATGGCCGCCCTGCCCGCGCTCAAGCGCCCGACGGTCTCGGCACTCTTCGGGATCGACTACTTCTCGGTCGAGACGGTCGTTCAGAAGTCCGAGGTGAACCGGCTGATCCCACTGCTGAAGGCGGCCGGCGCCGAGGACATCCTCGAGCTCTCGATCGCGAAGATCATCCGGTGATATCGATCCCCTTAAACCGCGCCCGCTCCGATATATGCGCATGGAGATCGCCATCGTCGGGGCCTCGGGGTACGCGGGCGGGGACCTCGTCCGCCTGCTCGCCTCCCACTCCTCGGCCGAGGTGACCGTCGCGACCTCGCGGCGGCACGACGGCATTCCGCTCGCGCGCGTCCACCCCCAGCTGACCGGCTTCACGGAGATCGCGTTCACGAACCCGGCCGTCGACGCCATCGACGCGGACTTCGCGTTCCTCGCCGTGCCGCACACGGCCGCGATGCAGTACGTGCGCCCGCTCCTCGACCGCGGCATCCGGGTCGTCGACCTCTCGGCCGATTACCGCCTCCCGAAGGCGGTTTTCGAGGCGGTCTACGAGGTCGAGCACTCGGCCTGGTTCGCGGCCCCGTACGGGATCCCCGAGCTCCACCGCGACGCGATCGTCGGGGCCGACTTCGTCTCGAACCCGGGCTGCTTCCCGACGGGGGCGACGCTCGCGGCGGCCCCGCTCGCCCGCCACGCCGAGACCGTGATCTACGACTCCAAGACCGGGGTCTCGGGTGCCGGGGACAACCCGTCGGTCGTGACCCACTACCCGAACGTGGGCGACACCTGCACGGCCTACAAGTGGACGAACCACCGCCACCTGGCCGAGATGCGCCAGGAGCTCGCGGCCCTCGGCTCGCTGGCGCGCTGCTACTTCACGCCCCACCTCCTCCCGGTCAACCGCGGGATCCTGACGACCGCCCACGTCCTGCTCTCGGAGCCGATGGAGCAGGAGGCGGTCGAGGCGCTCTACCGGGACTTCTACAAGGACGAGCGGTTCGTCCGGTACCAGCGGCCGAGCCTCTCGTCGGTCCGCGGCTCGAACTTCTGCGACCTCGCGGTCGAGGTGGCCGAGGACCGCGCGGTCGTGGTCTCGGCGATCGACAACCTGGTCAAGGGCGCGGCCGGCCAGGCGATCCAGAACATGAACCTGATGTGCGGCTACCCCGAGGACGACGGGCTCCGAACGCCCGGCGTCGCCCCCTGAGATCTGAAACTATGAATGTCAGCGAGATCATGACCCCGGACCCCCTCACGGTCCAGGCGGACGCGAGCGTCCGGGATGCAGCACGGATCATGCGGGAGCACCACATCGGCGGGTTGCCCGTCCTCGAGGGGACGCGGCTGGTCGGCATGGTGACCGACTCGGACCTGCTCGCCCTGCTCTCGACCCGGCCTCCCTCCGAGGACCTCTGGCTGCCCTCGCCGCTCGAGATCATCGAGGTGCCGATCCGCGAGTTCATCAACTGGGAGAAGACGAAGGCGGCGCTCGCCGATATCGGGACCATGCCCGTCAGCCGGGTGATGAGCGAGCCGCCGATCACGATCGGCGAGGAGGCCGCGATCGAGGACGCGGCCGCGCTGATGCTCAGGGAGGGGATCGTTCGTCTCCCCGTGACGCGGGGGGTCGAGCTCGTCGGGATCGTGACCCGCTCGGACATCGTCCAGGGGCTGGCGATCGGGCGGGACGTCGCGGCATGAGGTCGATCTGCGCGATCGAGGGTGTCGAGGCGGCCGGCGTCAGGGAGGGCAAGTACGGCCTCGCCCTGATCCGGGCCGAGGGGACGGCGGCCGGCGTCTTCACCTCGAACCTGGTCCGGGCGGCTCCTATCGAGCTGATGATGGACCGGATCCGGCGGGGCCGGCTCGGCGGAATCATCGCGAACTCGGGCGGCGCGAACGCCCACACGGGCCGGCGCGGGCTCGACGACGCGGCCGCGATGGCCGCGATCGGAGCCCGCGCGCTCGGCGTCGACGAGCGCGAGGTCGGCGTGGCCTCGACGGGAGTGATCGGCCGGTACCTCGACCTTCCCCGGATCGAGCGGCAGGCGACCGGGATCGCCGGCTCGCTCGCACGCTCCGAGACGGCCGAGACCGACGCGGCCCGGGCGATCATGACGACCGACCTCGTCGAGAAGCACGCGCTGGTCCGCGGGGACGGCTTCTCGGTCGCGGGTATCTGCAAGGGCTCGGGCATGATCGCGCCGAACATGGGCACCATGCTCGCGTTCCTCTACACCGACGCCGCGGTCGAGCAGCCGATCCTCTCGGCCGCGCTCCGGCTCGCCGCGGACCGGTCCTTCAACCGGGTCGTCGTGGACGGCGACACCTCCACGAACGACGTCGCGTTCCTGACCGCGACCGGCGCCGCGGGCCGGGTCGCGCCGAACGCGTTCGAGCGGGCGCTCGAGGAATGCTGCCGCGCGCTCGCGATCCAGATCGCGGCCGTCGGCGAGGGCGCGACCAAGCTGATCGAGATGACGGTCATCGGCGCGCCCGAGGAGGAGGACGCGGCCACCGTGGCCCGGACGATCGTCGGGTCCCCGCTCGTCAAGACCGCGGTCTACGGCGAGGACCCGAACTGGGGCCGGATCGTGGCGGCCGCGGGCCGGGCCGGGGTCGAGTTCGACCCGTACGCGGTCTCGCTCTCCATCGGCGAGGGCGCCGGCGCCGTGCCGCTCGTGACGCGCGGCGAGATCGTGGTCGACCTTGCCCGCGCAAAGGCCGCGATGGCCGGAAAGCGGGTCGTCTTCACCCTCGACCTCGCGGCCGGCGAGGGGGAGGCCACGGCCTGGGGCTGCGATCTGACCGAGGGCTACGTCGAGATTAACGGGAAGTACACGACATGAGACAGGTCGAAGTCCTCACCGAGGCCCTGCCGTACATCCGGCAGTTCCGCGGCACGGTCATGGTGATCAAGCTCGGGGGCCACGCGATGGTCGACCCGGCCGTGCTCGAGGCCGCGATCCGGGACGTAGTGCTCCTGCACTACATCGGCATCCGGGTGGTGCTCGTCCACGGCGGCGGCCCCGAGATCACGGAGAAGATGAAGGCGCTCGGCAAGGAGCCGAAGTTCGTCGCGGGCCTGCGGGTCACGGACGAGGACACGCTCGAGGTCGCGCAGATGGTGCTCGTCGGAAAGATCTCGTCGAACATCGTCTCCCTCCTCGAAAAGAGCGGCGCGCACGGCGTCGGCCTCTCCGGGAACGACGGCGGCCTCCTCGTCGCGCGGCGCATGGGCCCGCAGCTCGTCCGGGTCGGCGACCACGACGAGCAGGTCGACCTCGGGCACGTCGGCGAGGTGCAGGTGGTCGAGCCGGCGCTCCTCTCGACCCTGCTCGAGGCCGGGTACATCCCCGTCGTCGCCCCGATCGCGATCGACCGCGACGGCAACTCGCTCAACATCAACGCGGACACGGCGGCCGCGATGATAGCGGTCGCGCTGAAGGCCTACAAGCTGATCAACATGACCGACGTGGACGGGGTCATGGACCGGGACCGCACGAAGGTCTACCGGCGGCTCTCGATGGACGAGGCCCTCGCGATGATCGGCTCGGGGGCGGTCGCGGGCGGGATGATCCCGAAGGTCGAGGGGATGTGCCGGGCGCTCGAGGCCGGCGTCCGGTTCGCGCACATCATCAACGGCAACACCGAGCGCAACCTCCTCCTCGAGCTCTTCACCCGCGACGGCGTCGGAACCATGATCTTCGCCTGAGAACCTCCTCGGGCGTTCACCTCCCTTTTCAGAGCGACTCAAGATCGTGGCGGCGGTACTGCGGACTTTCGTCGCGGTGCGCCGCATCGTCATCGTCAGGCTTCCGAGCTGGCAGCGGAAGGATGCATATCGATCGCCGATCCGGGGGTGTGCGATATCACGTTTGCGGGGCCGATCCCGTTCGGCGACAGCTGGACCCCCGAAGAAGAGAAGGTGGTCTGTTCCGGACGGGCGCGGACGTGCAGAAGTGGGTGCCGAGACCGGAGTGATGTCGGGTTTACTTCGCCTTCGCGGAACGCCCTGCAACGGCCTTGCTCGACCGCTCGGACTCGCTTCTACCGTTCTTTCGCCGTTCCGACCGGGGGCCGTTCTCTCCCGCGGCCCGGCTGAGAATGTGGTGGACGTTGAGCGTCGCCACCCGGTGTTCGGTCGAAATATCGCCGTTCATCGTCTTCACCCCACCCGGATCGTGACGCCCGGGATACCGCCGGACGAGACCGCCTGAGCCGCGCCGAGTGCCTGACGTATCTGGGCCTCGCTGACCTGCATGCCGGCCATCCCGAGCAGTTCCTGGAGCATGACCGTCTGGTCCTGCTCGAAGGGCACGTTCACGGTCACGATGCCGTAGAGGTCCCCGGAGACGGTGCCGCCGACGCGGAGGGTGATCCGGTCCCGACCCGCCCGGACCGTCGCCAGGGCGGCGTTGAGAAGGGCCTGATTATCGAGCGTGACCGGCACGTTCCTCGTGATCGTCTGGCGGGCCGGAAGGGTGAAGGGCCCGGTCTCTCCCTCGCCCAGGCGCCGCGTCTCGTTGCCCTCGACCGAGGAGACCGTGAACGCGACGTCCTTCAATGGGATATCGAACGAGTTCGGGTTCGTGACCTGTACCTCGACCTGGAGCGTCGTGTTGGCCGGCGTGAACGTCCCGACACGAACCCCCTCGACGGCGACCGTCGGTTGGGCGATGCAGCCGGCCGTGCCGACGATCATCAGGACGGCGGCGAGGACGAGGACGGAGACGAGATGTCGGGGCATGGCAAAGGCACCTGCACTCGGTGGCGTGCGGGCTGCTGATTAGGAGCGGCTTCTACTTAAGGATATTCTCCGAGCATCCGGTGGGTGCCGGTCCGCCCCATAACGGGACGGTCTTACCGGCTCGCCAAGCAGACCCAGCGGTCGTAGATCGGGTCGCGCTCGTTCTCGAAGACCTCGACCCCGCGGCCGGCCTCGACGACCCATCCGGCGACGAGTGCGGCCTCCGGCTCGGTCCCGAGCGTGATCAGCGTCTCGTCCGAGAGCGCGAGCAGCTGCAGGACGAGACTCCGCCAGAGCTCCTCGTTGAGCCCGGGGTAGCACTGCCCGACCATCAGGGCGAGCCCGAGCGGGGCCGGCTCGACGTAGTCGTCCGCGAAGGTGCCGTCGATGCAGCAGACCTCCTCGGGGAGGAGCCGTCCTTCGGCGAGACCGAGCGCGATCAGCTCCGCATCGTTGTCGTACGAGAGCGGCGCCATCCCGAGGGAACGGAGCACCGCGGCGCCGATCCCCGACCCGCAGCAGGCGTCGATCGCGCGGACCCCTTCGCGCGCACCCCAGTGCTCGGCCACGAGGTCCCGGGCCTTCGCGAACCGGTCCGGCGGCAGGTCGTTGATCGCGGGGGGGACCTCGGCCCGGATGCGGTCGGCGTAATGGGCCCGGACCGCACGTGCCCAGGTCTCGCGCGGCTCCTGGTAGATCTCGCCGCCCGTCTCCTCGAACCGCTCGAGCCAGATCACCGACGGCGTCCGGTAGAGGAAGGTCGCCACGTGCCAGGCGTCGTCGTCGCGGAGCGCGATCGCGATCGGGTCGTCGTCCTCGTCCACGAGGAGGCGCCCGTCCGTCGCCTCGAGATCCGGAGCGACCGAGGAGTAGAGTTCGTCGGTCAGTTCTGCAAAGCTCGGCTCGACGAACCGGAGCCCCGGCACCTCGAGCAGTCCTGCGGCCGTCACCATCGCTGTATCACGTCGCCCTGAGTATGCGCAGGCCCCCGGGGGCCCGCATGGTCCCGTCCACGAGCGCCCGCTCGTGGACGTCGATCGTCCGCCCGTCCAGGTCGCCGAGGACCCGCGCCCCGGACCCGACCTCGATCGTCCCGCCGCACGCGACCGTGCCGTGGACGACGCTCTCCGGACCGATCACGACCCGGTCCGCGGCCCGGATCGAGCCGAAGAGGATCGTGTTGCTGCCGACCTCGACGACGCGGCCCCGGACGTTGCCGTGGAGCCGGCAGTCCGAGCCGATCGCCATCTCGCCCGGCACCTCGAGCCGCTCCATGTCGAAGATCGCGCCCGACGGGATCACGAGCGGCTGCTCCACCGGCGCCTCGTCGCCGCCGAGCATCTCCGTCATGAACCGGTCGACCTCGTCCTCGTGCTCGAAACGGAGCATGGCCATCAGGTAGAGCATGAGGTAGACGATCACCGGGAGCGGGTTGCGGATCTGGATCCAGCCCCGGGCCTCGAACCCCTGCTCGATCTTCACGTTGTCCCCGATGTCGAGGTCGCCCGCGACCGAGAGCCGGCCCGCGATCCGGACTCCCTCGCCGAGGTAGGCGTCCTCGTCGGTCCTGACGTCGCCGGCGACCTCGGTCCAGTTGCCGATCCGGACATCGCCCGTGGCCGTCACGGCCCCGTTCACCCGGCAGAACTCGGCCACCACGACCTCGGCACCCGAGAGGCCGTAATCGATCCGGCAGCGGTCCCCGACCAGGATGGCGCGCTCCGTGAACAGCACGTGCTCCTGGAGATCGGTCCCGTCGGGGATCGTGCATCGATCGAGGAGTGCTGGCGCGGTCTCGTCCATTATCGCGTGTCGTACACTGTTTCAGGCCCCGTATTTATGAGCCTTGCCGATCAGGTCGAGCAGGGTCGGCAGAAGGTCGCGCCCCCGGATGCGGTGAAGGCCGCCCTCGGCGCAGCGGAACTCGTCGTACTGCTCCACCCTGTCGGGCCTGACCCCCTCGCCGCGAACCAGCACCGGGACCGGGTCGGCCGAGTGGTCCATGACCGTGCAGGGCGTCGAGTGGTCGCCGCAGACCGCGATCACCGTCCCGGGCAGGTCGAGGAACGGGGCGAGCGCTCCGTCGATCCGCTCGATGAAGTCGCGCTTCTGTTCGGCCTTGCCGTCGTGGCCGGACTCGTCCGCGCCCTTGATGTTCAGGAGCACGAACCCGTGGGTCTCGAGCGCGTCCACGACGGACGAGACCTTCCCCTCGAGGTTCGTGTCGACCGAGCCGGTCGCGCCCTCGACGTGGATCGTCTCGAGCCCGACGACCTTCCCGATCCCGGTGATCAGGGTCGCGGCCGCGACCACGGCCCCGGAGAGACCGTACCGCTCGCCGAACGGCTCGAAGTGGCCCATCCGTCCGGCGCCGCGGAGCAGCACCTCGTTCGCCGGCGGCAGCCCTTGAGCGAGCCGCTCGCGGTTGAGCGGGTGGTTGAAGAGGATCGGCCGGGCCTGCCGGACGAACTCGTTCAGGACCGCCGCGGTCTTCACATCCTCGGGCCGGACCGTCGTCGGCTCGAACCGCGTGGGCGCGACGCCCTCGTGCTTCGGGTCGTTCGAGCCGACCCCGTCGCCGAGCCCCGTGCCCTCGAGCGCGAGCGCGGCGCGGTGGCCTGCGCCCGAGACGAAGCGGAAGGAGACGCCGAAGGAGAGAAGATCGACACCGTCCTCGATCGCCTTCGAGAGCGGCTCGGTCCCGTGGATCCGGCCGGCGCGGCGGTCTGTGACGAGCCCGTCCGGGCCGAGGGTCGCGAAGTTCGCCCGGAAGCCGATCATCCCCGGGCGCATGCGGATCCCCGAGCCCTCGGCCTCGAGCGGCCCGCGTCCCGTGTAGTACTCCTCGGGCGGGTACCCGAGCAGGGCCAGGTGCGACGTGTCCGAGCCCGGCCGGATTCCCGGAGCGATCGTGTCCATGATCCCGGTCGCGCCCTCGCGGGCCATCCGGTCGAGCACGGGCGTCCGTGCGGCAGAGAGCGGGGTCGCCCCGTCGAGGGCCGGGTTCGGCCGGTCGCCGATCCCGTCGAGGACGATCAGCAGAATCTTCCGGGCGGTCATCGGGTATGCGTACGCGTTCGTGCGCCATAGATGTGCCGGCCGCCATCTTTATCCGGCGCCGTGCCCACGGATTTTAACGTGATTCTCGTCGTCTCGGACCTCCATGCCGGCCACCCCGATGCGGATGTCCCGGCGTTTCTCGAGTTCCTCGAGGCCTGCGGATCGATCGACGGCGGCACGCTCGTCCTGCTCGGGGACATCTTCGACCTCTGGCGCCGCCGCAACGGTCCGCTCCTGGTCGAGCACGGCGAGCTCCTGGACCGGCTGACCAGCCTCCGCGGCACGGACGTCCGGTACCTGGTCGGAAACCACGATTACGCCCTCCTCGCGATCGCGGCGCGGTCGGAGGGTCGCGGACCGTTTCCGATCGCAAAGCAGCTCCTCCTGACCGAAGGCGGCCGCACCACGCTCTTCCTGCACGGGTACGAGCTCGAGGTCTACGGCTCGCTCGAACCCGTCTCGGTCGAGGCCTACGAGGCGTTCTCCGCGCGAATGTGCGCCGTCGGCGACCTCGGGGGGGCCGTCACCGGCCGTCTCTACGACCTCTACGCGCGAGGCCTCGACCTCACGGGAAAACGCGATGCCCTCCAGCGCCCCGCGAACGAGCGCACGACGCTCGACGCGGCCGAGGTCCTCGCGCGTTCGCCGGCGCGCCGGCTGCTGCTCGGCATGGGAGCGGACGATCGGCTCGTGTACGGCCACACGCACCGCGCCTCGGTCAGCGCCGACGGTCTCACGGCCAACCCCGGCGCCTGGGTCGAGGACGGGGGCGAGAGCGGAACCTACCTTCGGATCGAGGACGACACGGTGGCCCTCCGCCGCTTCGGGCGAGATCCGTTTCCGTAAAAGAGGGGATGTTCAGGCTGCGACCGCGGGGGCGCGGCCGAGCAGCTTGGACTTGATCACTTCGATCCGCCGGACCGGGAAGACGGCCCGTGCATCGGCCATCAGGTCCTTCGCGAGCCCGCCCGTGACCATGGCCTCGACCACGGTCCGCCAGTCGTTCTCGGCGACGAAGGCCCCGACCCGCTCGAAGATCCGCTTCCGGATCTCGTGGATGTGCGACGAGTCGGCGGCCATCAGCGTGTAGCAGGTCACGGTCATGTGGACCCGGACGCCGTCCTTGGTCGTGCCGACCACGTGCGCGTCGATCCGGCTCGAACGCCGCTTCACGAGCGAGCGAAGGTAGTCCTTGGTCAGCTCGTGGCCGACGAACTCCGTGTAGGCCGCGTCGCCCGCGACCCGGTCGATCCGGAACTTCATCTTGACGTGCTGCTTGCCGTAGTCGTTGTTGATCTCGCCGAGGGTCGCGTTCATCACGCGCCCGATCATGTTCTCGGTGTCGGCCGAGATTGTGTCGCCGATGTGGGCGGCGTTGAAGGTCTCGGGGGCGTGGACCTTGTACCAGGTCTTCGCCTTCCACCCCTCAACGCGCCGTCCGGCCTGCTTCTTTCTTGCCATTCATTCACCTGTGGTTATACGAATCTGAAGATCTCTTGTGCATCGCCGAACCGCCGGCGGATTTCCGCCGGCCAGTCGTCGAGGTCGAAGCCCTTCTGTGCGAGGAACGCGGCGGTCCAGCGCTCGAGCCCGATCCCCGAGCAGCCCGACCAGAGGTCGCCGCCCGACTGGACTTTCACGTTGAACCCGCGCGGGTACTTGTCGCCGTTGACCGAGACGTTCTGGAACTCGAGCCAGGAGTCAGAGTACGGCAGATAGGCCTCGTAGTCGGTCGTCCCGATCCGTTCCGAGGCGCCCTCGCCGCCGAGCATGCCCTCCTGGGCCATGAACCAGGGCGTGACCCTGGCGCTGCGCCACTCGAGCTCGAGCACCTCGTCGAAGAGGCGCCGGTAGCGCTCGTGGAGCAGGTCGGCCGTCTCGACCGTCTGCTCGGGCGTCCCGAGCCAGAGGAGCTCGATCCGGTGGAACTCGTCCACGCGCTCGATCCCGTGGATCCCGCCGGACTCGTACCGGTGGGAGGTCCCGGAGCGGTCGAAGACGCGGGCCGGAAGGCTGTCGTTCGTGAGGGTCGCCCCCCCGAGGAACGGCCAGAACGACGGGCACTGCGCGTAGCAGAGCCCGCCGATCGGCCCGTCGACCTTCTCGCGGATCAGGTCGACCGGGACCTCGCCCGTGACCTTGAAGTAGTCCGCGACGTCCTCCCAGTAGGCCGGGTCGCGGGTCTTCGGGACCGAGACGTAGTAGATCTCGGGGTAGACGCCTTTCGCGTGCCCGGACTTGGCCCAGACCTCCCAGGGCACGAGCTTGGGGAAGATCATCTCCGCAAAGCCGAGCGGTCCGACGATCTCCTCGAGCACGAGCGCCTCGAAGGCCCGGAAGAGCCGGGTCGACTGGGGGCCGTGGATCCACTGGCCCCGCGAGAGCGCGTGCTTGATCCAGCCGCGCCGGATCATCTCGGCCGTCGGGTCCTCGCGGAACCGGAACTCGCGCCTGGGGGACTCGTACAGGAGTTCCCAGTGCTCGCCCTTGCCGCCGTACGCGGCCGCCTCGGCCTTCTCCTCGACGAGCCGGATCAGCCGGTCGGGGATCCGGTTTTCGAGGTCGGCGGCCGTGACCGCGAGCTCGAGCACGATCCGGTCCGGCTCGACCTCGGCCGACCGGACGAACGGGAGCGCCGCGAGCCGGAGCCCCTCGGGGACCGTGCCGCGGAGCTCGATCCGGAAGCGGACGACCACGATCTCGCGAAGGCCGATCCGGTGCCGGCCGAGCTGGCCGGTGACCTGCTTTCGGAACCGGAAGAGCGCATCGTGGGCCCGTGTGTACCCGCCACTCTCGAACGTGACCGTGAGGACCGGCCCCGCGATCGCGTAGCCCGTGATCCTGCCGATCTCGTCGGCCGGGGCGTCCTTCGGGACGCCCTTTCTGAAGAGGGCCGTGTTCGCCTCCTCGACGGCCCGATCGAGCTCGGGCCGGAGCTCGTCGGGGATCTCCCGCGAGAAGATCAGGTCGGCCGTCAGGCCGAATCGTGGTTGCATTGCTCCTCCGCAATCTGACAGTTCATCAGGTAGTCGTCCATCGTCGCGACGATCGAGCCGCACTCCCGCGCCGCGAGCCGGGCGACGACTCCACCGCCCTCGACCGAGGTCGAGCAGAGCAGGTGGTCGTCGGGGCCGAGCGCGGCGGCCACGCAGTCCGGATGCGTGTGCCGGGTCGTGATCACGCCCTCGCACCTCATGCGCCGATCGCCTCCGCGAACGCGGCCGCGACCGCCGGAAATGCCGCGGCCGGCACGACGGCGCCGGCCCTGCGGGCGTGTCCGCCCCCATTGCCGCCGGCCTCGCCGGCGAGCTGCCGGAGCAGCGGACCGAGCGGGACCGCGCCGTCGCCGCGGGCCGAGAGCCGGACGCTGCCGTTCGTGCCGGCGGCGATCAGGACCGGCCGGCCGAGCGGGCCGGCGAGTGCGGACGCGACGTCGCTCGCGAGCCGGGGGTCCTCGATCCTGAAGGCGATCGCCGCCTCCTCGACCGGGACTGCTGCGGCGATGGCTCCGATCACGCGGCGCCGGTGGTCTGCCATGACCAGCCTGGCCTCGTCGGCCGCGCCGGGCGCACGGAGGCAGACCGATGCGGCGAGTCCGCCGCGCCCGGCCTTGCCGCAGGCGTCGACCACGGCCGCAAGCGTCCGGGCATCTCCCACGGTTTCGCGCGGCGTGAGTACCCGGTCGCCCCAGAGCGATTCGAGCGCGCCCGGCGCCGCCTCTCGAGCCGTGTCGAGCACGACGAGCGAGAGGAGGAGGTCGAGGGCCGGACCGTCCTCGCCGAGCGAAGCCCGGAGGAGCTCGCGGACCCGGCCCGCATCCCCGGAGATTCCCGGGAGGAACGGGTCGGTCGCGAGCTCGAGCTTCTCGGAGATGGAGGCGCCGGGGAGCACGAGGCCGCGCTCGAGCTCGAGCACGCCGTCCACGATCCCCTCGTTCAGGAGCTCCGCGTTCTCGGCCTCGAAGGCCTGGCCGTCGCCGATCACGCCGGCCGCCGCGAGCCCGGCGAGGTCGCGGCAGTCCGCGAGCCGGTTCGCGACGCCGTACGCGAGCGCGGCCGTCGCGAGGACGCGTTCGCCGTCGAGCCCTTCGAGGTGGGGGTTCAGCACGGGCCCCTCCCCCGTCGCGGCCGGCGCGTGGTGGTCGATGACCGCCACGTGTGCCGGGAGGTCGTCGATGCCGGCGCCGAGGTCGCAGAGCAGGGTCGGCACCCCGGGCTCGAGGACCGGCATCCGGTCCGTTGCCCGGAGGCGGAAGCCGAGGCCCCGACGCCAGAGCGCGTGACAGACGAGCGAGGCCGCCATGATCCCGTCCGCATCGTGGTGGCCCCAGACCTCCACGTAGGGCTGCTCCCCGAGGAAGCGGGCCATGCGTTCGGCGGCGGCATCGATCGTCATCTGTGATTACCGCGAGAGCAGGATCTCGGCCGTCTCGGGCTTGTAGACCCATCCGGCGGGCAGCCGCTTCGTCCCGACGTAATACTTGACGAGGCGGCGGACCTTGGATTCGGTCAGCGTGAGCTGCCGCTTGTTGTGGACATCGTTTCTGTTCTCTGCGAGGTGCTTTCGCATCCCGAGGGCCTTCACGATCAGGTTCCGAAGGTCCTCGGGGATCTCGAGCCCGAGGCCGTTCGCCTCGAGGATCTCGACGACCCGCCGTCCCGTCGCGAGTTTCACGTCGGGGACCGCGTACTGGTCGCGGAGAATGGTTCCGATCTCGGCGCTCGACTTCTCCTTCTTGTTGAGGTCGATGACGAGCTGCTCGATCTCGGCCGCGTCGGTCGTTGACCACGCGGGCGGGTCGTCCCGGTGGGGCCGGACCGATCCCGACTTGCCTCTCCGTCGCGCATGCATTCTTGCCATAGTTCTACTCCGATACCGATTTGTCCCGAGAAGAGCAGCGATGAGACGCACGCTCCGTAATCCCAGAGCCCCAAAGGGCCGCACCGCGGGGGCGGCGCGTCGGACTTACCGGTGCTTCGTACACACGTCAGCGACGGTGCCGGTTTATATAATCTCCCGGGCGGTTCTTAAGGCTGCCGACCGGGACCGAAAGGATATTATGCCGGCGGCCTCCCGCTCAGTATGGTACACCTTCGCACGGTCTCACTCGCGGCCGTTCTGCTCGCGCTCGTCATCGCGAGCGCCGGGGGCACGTCCTCGCCGAATCAGGGGGGCGGGACCACGGGGTACGGTCCCCTGCAGACCTACTCGGACCAGGACCACCTCTTCTCGGTGCAGAAGCCCCCGACGTGGACCGTCACGGTCGGAGACGACGTCCAGGTGAAGGCGCCGGCCGACGGGACCAGGGTCGTCTTCCGCCCGCTCTTTCTCAGCGGGTCGTACCGGGACGCGTCGGCTTCGGCGATCGCCAACTACCTCGTGGGCCGGGACGCCCGGCAGGTCTCGGGCTTCGCGATCACTTCGGTGCGAGAGACGACGGACGGCTCGATGCTCGAGCTCGTGGCGTCCTACGACCGTTCGGGCACCCCGATGACCGGCGTCTACACGATCTTCGTGGACTCGCCGTACGCGATGTTCACCGGGTACGAAGCGTCGCGCGCGACGTTCTCGAATAACGAGCCCCTGCTGCGGTCGATCGCCGGGGG
>DUGU01000315.1 GCA_013331215.1 Methanoregulaceae archaeon | reverse complement strand
CAGGTAATTCGATCCTCCCTTCGACGTGATCTCGAGCGTGGTGGATAGCGATCCCTGGCCAATGAGCGTCGTATTGCTCGCCCCCAGCGTGATCTGCCCCGAGCCCCGGAAGTTCCCGTCGGACAGTTCGACGACCCCTCCCTGCGCCTCCGCGATCGCGTCGATGATTTCACGCAAATCGTCGCCGTCGCCGTCGATGCCGCAATCGAAGACCTTGGTCACGTTTGCGGGAACGGCCATGGTGTGATCCGTTGCCGCGACGAACACGCGCAGGTTTTTGTCGATCGGGGCGAAGGTCGGCTGCGGATCTCCCGTCGAGGGGAATTGCCAAGCAAGGTCGCCAAAGGGACCGGCGGTAGGGTAAGGCGCCGGCACGTCGACCACCTCATCCGGATCCGGCGCAGGAAACACATAGTCGAACCCCCCGGGGGAATAGACCGACCGCAGGAGCGTGCCCCCGGAGCCCTCTGTATAGACGAGTCCGACGGATTCCATTCCCGGTTGGCCGGTGATGATGATCCGATCGCCCATAGACCATCGATTAACTTCGTCAATGCCGTCCCGAATCGTGCAGTTGGGATCCCCTGGAGTGAGAAGAGTGGAGCCAACGCGTACCCGAAACGCGGACTTTTTCAGGCTTTCACCGCCCTCGTGCTCAAGCACAAGCTCATCCCCAATACCATCGCCGTTCGTGTCCACATCCTTGACACTGAACTGGACTTTCGGGATCTTCTCCGGCAGCGGCTGCGAGGTCACGAAGGTGCCCACGATGGCGGCACCAATAAGCACAAGGGCAATGAGCAGAACGCCACCAATGGCCCCCGAGACGGCGTCCTCACTACTCGTCATACTCGAACGTCACCTGGAGCGGTGCTTCGGTCAGGTCGAACTTCACGTCATGGTCCGGGACCGTTCCATCCGGATCGGGATTGGGTATTTCCAGAACAGCTGTTCTCCCATCAGGACTTGTTACACTACATGCCCAGGAGTCCTGAGGGTCCGTTAGGTCCAGACCGGAATTCCTCACGGCGCCGTCGAGAACCTGCATCCATGCCGCGTGCCATTCGCCGTCCTCACTTCGAATCTCCACCTTGATGCTGTCGACGGTTTGATCCGGTGGTTGGTGATTGGCGCTCTCGCGCAGGCGGGTTTCAACACGGAGCGGCCCCGTCCCGCCAATCATCTGTCTCTCGGTTGTTGGGTTCACGAGGCAGAGGTTCAACTTAATCCTGGGCTTTAATTCACCGGAGGCCAACTTAACGCTGGGATTGCTGAGCGAGATTGCTGGTGCCACCTTAACCGAGACCCCGTCGTTCGGTTGCTCGAGGAAGACACCTCCCATTTTGTACCAGTAGATCTGCTGGATCCAATAGTAATTGTCGGTGTGATAACTCAGTGAGCCGAGGGGAACGAAATTGCGCTCGGCATTGCCCTCTGGAAGCGCTTCGTTAACGAAGAGCGGATCGCCGTTGACGGTGATCGCTATCCGATCACCACTGCCCGGATCGACACGCATCTTCGCCGCAGTCCCGATTGGCTTCATGAACGAGAGGAAGATCCCGCTCGATTGGGTATTGCCCCCGCCCGTGCCGAGGTCGAACGAGGTAGAAAGTGAAACGCCCTGTGTCCTGGGAATCGAGGCCGAGGCCTCTGCGTACCAAGCTGGGGACACGTCGTGTGTCCAGGGCATCGATAGGAATGGGAGCGACCGCAGCCAGAGCCCGTCGACGCTCGTCTTGTAGCTGATGAACCGGTCCTGGACCTGGTTCATATGCGTGATCTCGTCCTCGCGGCCTTCGGCCGGCACCACGTACATCAGGTAGAGGGTCGAGGCCACGACCACCAGCGCGAGGACCAGCACGAACCCGACGATCTCCGAGAGCGCGTCCTCGCTCCGTCCATCACGCATGCCGGCCACCTGAGTGATAGTTGGCCCGAGGTGGATTTAACAATTGGTTTTCCTTCGCTGCGTCCCCGGCCGGCCGCTGATGAATGGCGCCATGCCGGGGCCGGCTCGAGCCCCTCGGGGACGGCCAGGACAGGTTCAGGCCATCTGCGCATATCAGCTGGTGGATCTCGACCGGTAGCCAGACGGTGACCTGCCGCATCGAGATTCCGCTCGAGTCAACCCTCACCGATCACCACCTCCGGCCGCTGTGTACACAGCGTACACAGTGCTGTGTGTACTGTGTACACAGTAGTACGAGAGAGAGAGAGAGAACCGCTGTATTCTCCGACGATGATCGATCTCCGTCCGCAACCGGTTTTGCCAGATTGTTTCGCGATCCGATACCCCGGCCATCAGGATGATTGGATTGGAGCTGTGTCAAGGGAGCTATTAGCTCTAGAGCTGTTAGCTCTCTTGACTCGGCTCCAGGCTCCTGTACGTACTCAAGGTAGAGGAGAGGAGAGGAGAGGAGAGTCGCGATTCCCTCCCGCGGCAGGAGCTATTCTTCCTTCCGTCTCCGGCCGAATGGTCGGCCGATCGATCCTCCCGTCGTTCACACGGCCGGCCAGCCGCTACCCCCGTCGGTTTCCCAGTCATAGTACAGTACCGTACCGTACGGTACGGTACTAGAGAGAGAGAATGGGTATCGCCACTCCCGGCCCCGGACCAGGGTGAATGATATCTCAGAATATTCACCCGAACAGTTGAGAGCAGAGGTGACCGGCCCCTCGCGGCCGGCCGGCAGACGTCGAGAGCAGTCTGCAGGCACCATGCGCGGGGAGCGGGTCACCGCTCAGGATCTCATGTCCGGGCGAAGCCGTGGCCCGCGAGCGCCGGGTTGATGCGCTCCGGAGCGTGCCGGCCATTTGAGTGATAGTTAGTCCGAGGTGGATGTAACAATTGGTTTTTCCCCCTGGCGTCCTCGAGTGACTGGAAAACACACTGCGCAGAGTGCTGGCCGACCTGCCTGCCGCGGGAGAGTGGATCGCGACGCGCCGGGACTCTGCGTCGTCGGGCGCGGACGAGACCGGATACGAGGCCAGTATCCCCGAGCCTTTTTTAAGGTAGTGTTCATAACTCGATCAATACCAATTGAAGAGGGAGTCAGAGGGGATATGCCATACCAGGACAACTATGCCGCGTCCGCGAGCAAGCACCTGACCGACTCATCGGCTCTCCTCGCCGCCGGCAGGTTCGACGGAGCCGGATACCTTGCAGGATACGTGGCGGAATGTTCCCTCAAGGCGTTCACGCAATTTGCCATAAAAACGGCAAATACCTCTTCACATGGCTTTTCCGGCTTGAGTCGCGATGCTGTCAAAGCCGCGACCGCCCTCACTCAGTACCAGTGTGCGCGCTACATCGCCAGTTCCTGGGATCACAAAAATTACGATTTAACTAAGAATTGGGTGCCGGGAATTCGATATACCGCTGAGGGAACGATTCCCGAGCCTCTGGCCCGAGTATGGGTACGTGAGGCGAGAGCGATCTACAATCAGATCGTCGGACAGATGAAGCTGGACGGAGTGATCAGCTGATGCGTCTGCATATCGACGAAGCCCGGGGGGCCGCGCTCGAGACGATCCGTGCGACGCTTCGGTCCACCGGAGCGATCCGACGGGCGGTATTCCTCGAGGACATCTTCAGTCGGTTTCGTCTCATCCTCTGGTCCGACTCACCCGACCTCGAGCCTGTCGTCGATGAGCTGAACCGACGTCTGAAGGAGAGAGCCGCGCCCAACTGGAGCGATGAGATATGGATAGGAGGCGGTCGAAACCTCGCCGACGAAGATATCTATGAACGGGCCTGGACCGAGGGCCGGCCGGACGATGACCTTCCCGAGAGGCTGCGGGTCCTGGACCGCCACCGGAGCCGGCGCGGCTGGTTCGAATTGGAGGGCGGTCCGCTCTGGAAATTGAGTCCGGAGCACCCTCCGATCATCACCTTCTACTCGTTCAAAGGCGGAGTCGGGCGGAGCACCATCCTCGCGGCCGTCGCCATCCAGCTCGCCCATGAGGGGAAACGGATTGCCGTTCTCGATATGGACCTCGACGCCCCGGGTGTGGGCCGGCTCCTCACCGACGACCCCACTGCGATCCCGGCGTGGGGGATCATCGACTACCTTCTCGAAGCCCCGCTGGGCCCGGTTGACGTGACCGACTATCTGCACCGGTGCACCAGCGCAGAGATCGCAGGCTCCGGAGAGATCATTGTCTTTCCGGCGGGCACCATCAACCAGCGATATCCGGAGAAACTCTCCAGGATTGACCTCGATCTTCCGCTCACCATCCAGGATCACGGTTTCGCCTCGATGCTCGACGCTGTTCGTGAACATCTGAGCCCCGACTTCATTCTTATCGATGCGAGAAGCGGCCTGTCGGACGTTGCCGGGCTCGTACTGGCCGAGATCTCCCATCTCGCGGTGCTGATCGGCACCGGCTCGGACCAGAGCTGGCAGGGCCTGACCTACGTGATTCACAGGATGGGTGCGGAGCACCTCCACCGGGAACTCCCCCAGCAGGACTGCGTCCTGGTCCAGGCCATGATTCCGGAGGTGGAGCCTGCTCCGGCGAGAACCGCGTTTCAGGGGAGGGCGCTCGACGTCTTCTCCGAAGAGTACTACGCCCCCGATCCCGAGGACCCGGACGAGTATGACGATCAGGTCTGGTATATCGGCGATCAGGATGACGAACTGGCGCCCCACCGCGAAGTGTCGATCACGTACAAGCCGAAACTGGCGTTCTACCACGAACTCCGGGATGTGGCAGAAACACTGAACAGGGATACCGAATATCGGGCTTTGACCGAAAAGATAACGGTGAAGTTCAGGCGGACAAAATGACGAGCCCGACGATCGACAGGCGCAGGGACCTGATCACCCTGCTGGAGAACCTTGGAGCGGGGCAGGCGGAGTTCGAAGAGAGCGAACCATTTTTAAAATCGTTCTATCCGGTCCCCGAGCATCTGAGAGCGTTCGATCCGGATGTCGTTCTGATCGTCGGTCCGCGGGGGTCCGGAAAGTCTTCACTATACCGGGCGGTAATCAAGCTCGGCCTTCTCAGGACCATTGCAGCGTACTCCCCACAGAGGCAGATC
>DUGU01000198.1:945-13099 GCA_013331215.1 Methanoregulaceae archaeon | reverse complement strand
GCCCGAGCACGGCGAACGCCATCGCGGTCCGGTGGTCGCCGGCCGGATCGATGGAATCGCCGTGGAGCGGAGCCGGGACGACCGTGAGCGCGTCCTCCTCGACCGTCGCGCCGGCCCCGAGGGACCGCAGCCGGTCGGCGGTCACGGCGAGCCGGTCCGACTCCTTGTGCCGGAGGTGGCCGATCCCGGTGATCCGGGTCGGCCCCTCGGCGAGCGCTGCGATCACGGCGAGGGTCTGGACCGTGTCGGGCGCGGACGACATCTCGCACTCGATCCCGCTCAGGGGTCCGTCCCGTTCGACCGTGATCCCGGCCGGGCCTGAGGAGACCCGGCAGCCCATCGCGGCGAGCGCCCCGACGAACCGCCGGTCCCCCTGGGCCGAGGCCGGGTCGAGGTTCCGGACCGTGACCCGGCCGCCGAGCGCGGCCGCGAGCGCGAAGAGGTACGAGGCCGAAGACCAGTCCCCTTCGACTGCGTACGAGATGCCTTCATACGTACCGGGGCGGACCGCGAACCGCTCGTACCCCCGCCGGTCGACATCCGCGCCGAAGGCCGTCATCACGCCGATCGTCAGGTCGAGGTACGACCGCGAGACCGGGGGCGAGGCGAGCCGGAGGACAAGGCCGTCGGGCATCAGCGGGCCCCCGAGCAGGAGCGAGGACGCGAACTGGCTCGAGACGCCGCCGTCCACCGCGACCTCGCCGCCGCGGAGAGGGCCCGCGATCACGATCGGCGGAACGCCGTCGGCGACGGGGTACCGAACGGTCGCGCCGAGCACCTCGAGCGCAGTACCGAGCGGGCCGACCGGCCGCTCGCGCATCCGGGCCGAGCCCGTGAGCGTGACTGGGCCGTCAGCGAGGGCCGCGACCGACGCGAGCAGACGGAGGGTCGTGCCCGAGTTGCCGCAATCGAGCTCGGCCCCGTCCCCGCCGGCGAGCGGGCCGCCGGCTCCCTCGACCCCGACCACGCGGTCCCCGACGACCTCGATCGCGGCCCCGAGCTGCCGGAGCCCGGCGATGGTGAGCCGGGTGTCGTCGGCGAGGAGGGGGTCGTAGAGGACCGACGGGCCGTCGGCCATGGAGGCCGCGACAAGGGCGCGGTGGGTGAGTGACTTGCTCGGCGGGGCGTTGAGCGCGAGGTCGACCGGCCCGGCCCTGTCGAGGACGAGCACGGTCACGGCGCGAGACTCCCGTACCGGCCGAGGTCTTTCACGGTGCAGAACCGGGCGACCTCGGCCACCGCGTCGTCCCACCCTGGACCGCAGTCCCCGTCGACGTAAAAGACGTATCGTCCCATTCCCCGCCGTGATGGCCGCGACTCGATCCGGGTCAGGTTGAGCCCGCGAGCGGCGAACGGGCCGAGCAGGGCGTGGAGGAGGCCCGCCCGTTCCTCCGTCGGGTCGAGGAGGAGGCTCGCCCGGCACGGCGCCGGCGGGGCGGCCGGCGTACGCGCGATCCGGACGAACCGGGTCTCATTCGCGCCGCTGTTCTGGCAGTCGCGTTCGAGCACGGCGAGACCGTACAGGGCCGCGAGACCGTCCGAGACGAGGGCTGCGCCCGACGGGTCCGCCCGCGCCGCGATCGCCGAGGCCGCGTTCGAAGCCGTCGGGACCACGGGGAGGCCGAACGCTTCGATTCGGCGCGAGCACTGCTCGGCCGTCTGCGGATGGGCGTAGACCCGCTCGAACGTCACGGACACGCCCGGCGCGGCAAGGTGGTGGCGGACGGGGATCGTGCACTCGCCCGTGATCGAGACCGCGTGATCGGCGAGGCCGACCAGGGTCGCCCCGACCGAGCCGGCCTCGCTGTTCTCGAGTGGGACGAGCCCGTCGCCCTCGCCGGCTTCGACCGCGGCGAAGACCGCCGCGATCGAAGGGCAGAGGCGGACGTCGGGGTCGAAACGGGCCGCGAGCTCGTGCGAGAAGGTCCCGGCCGGCCCGAGCGTGAAAAGGGTCATCGTTCGGGCTCCGCGAGGCAGCGGATCAGGCGGTCGGTCTCGGCTGTCGCGGCCGCTCCGTGCGAGGCGAAGAGGGCCGCGTCCTCCTCGAAGAGCCGGACGAAGGAACCGGGCCCGGGGTCGTCGACCGCGTCCGCGAGCTCCTCGAGGGCCGTGCGGGCGGCCGCGAGGACTGCGGGAACGTTCGGGTTCCGGCGGAGGATCGGGCCGTACAGCGCCGGGTCCTGCGCGAGAAGGCGGCCCACGAGCCCGAACTCGATCCGGTAGACCGGCGACGTGAACTCCAGGAGCTCGTCGAGGTCGGCGCCGAGCTCGCGCACGGTCCCGGCAAGCACGAGCGAGAGGGCATGGGCGAGCCCCTGGACCACGGCCATCAGCTCGTCGTGGTGCTCGGGGGTGGTGAAAGCCAGGCGGGCACCCGCCGCCTCGAGGACTTCGAGCAGGGGGCCGTACTCGCCTTCCGTCGCGGTCGCGGGCGTGATCACGACCGTCTGGCCCGCGATCGAGTCGAGGCCAGGGCCGAAGATCGGGTGGAGCCCGACGCAGGGCGCGGCCGAACGGCGCATGGCCTCGACCGGGGCGGCCTTGAGCGAGGTCAGGTCGCAGAGGAGCTGGTCCGGCCGGAGGTGGGGCGCGACCGCAGCGATCACGCCGAGGGTCGCGTCGATCGGGACCGAGACCATCACCACGTCCTGCCGCGAGAGGAAGGTCGCCATCGGCTCGTGCCCGGTTCGACCGCGGACCGAGACCTCCCAGCCGGCTCCGCCGTAGATTCGGGCGAAGAGGGAGCCCATGCCCCCCGTGCCGCCGAGGATGCCGAGCCGGGTCCTCGTTTCAGTGCTCACGGATCGTCTCCTCGATTGCGTGGCCGAAGTGCCGCCCCCCCTCGAGGAGGAGGCCGAGGACCCGGTCGCCGGGGGCGAGCGACGCGACCGAGACCGCCCCTCCGCCCTCCCTGACGAGCCGGATTGTCTCGGCGTTCTGGAGCACGACCGAGGCCGGCCGACCGTCGTCGGTGACGGCCTCGACGAGGAGGAGCGGCCGCCGCTCGACCTTGACCCGGCCGATCGCGGCGGTCTCGGTCCCCCCCTCCGCGTGGACGCCGAGGACCGTTTCGCCGGCCCTGAGGTCGGAGAGATACGCGGTCCTCCCGCCGGGTAGGAGGCAGTACGCGTGGACCGCGCCCGCATTGACGCGGAACGGCCGGGGCGCGACGTACGGGTTCTCGAGGGTCTCGGCGTGGACGAGAAGCATCGCGGACGAGGTATTGCCGACGAGCAGCCCCTCGTCGTCCTCGAAGAGGGTGCAGGTGTCGACGCAGACCCTGTCACCCATGCCGAGCGGGCGGATTGCCGTGACCGTGAACGGGACGAGCGCCACTCGCTCGCCCCCGCCCTTCACCAGCGCCGCGACCCGCCGGACCGCGTCCGGGTCGCTCGTCGCGAGGACGATCCCGGCCACCCCCTTCTCGAGCGCGCCGAGGGCGAGCCGGGCCTCCTCCACCGAGCCGACCCGGGCGTAGACCCGGTCCGAGCGGGCGATCAGGTTCTCGAGCGGGATCACGGTCCAGTCGGACGTCTCGACCACGACCGGCCCCCGCTGCGCGAGCTCGACGGCCCGGTCCTCGTCGTCGGACGAGGCGATGGCCAAGCGGTTGACGTCGCGGCCCCATTCGAGGTCGCCGCCGGGGCCGACCGTCGCGATCCGACCGAGCCCCCGAACCCGCTCGGGCTCGTCCGTGACGATGGCGTCCGCGCCGGCCTCGAGCGCGGCCGTCACGACCTCCTTGGCGAACGGGACCGGCTCGACCCAGAGCACCTTCATCGCGGCTCCTCGTGGACGGCCTCGCAGACCCGGCCGACGAACGCGGCCGTGTCCTCGCGCTGGAAGGCGTTCCGGCCCATGCAGACCCCGGCGCCGCCGGCGCCGACGGCCTCGCGGACCATCGCGATCGCGGCCTCGTCGCCGCCCTTCTCGCCGCCAGCGACGAGCACCGGAACCGAGCAGGCCTCGACGATCCGCCGGAACGCGACCGGGTCGTTCGGGTAGTTGACCTTGATCAGGTCCGCGCCGAGCTCCTCGGCCGCGCGGACGCAGTGCGAGACCGCGGCCGGGCTCGAGCCGTCGATCCCCTGGCCGCGGGCGTACGCCATGATCAGGAGCGGCATGCCCCACCGGGTGCAGTCCCGCGAGATCTGGCCCGCGGCCTCGAGCATGCGCGACTCGTTCGGCGAACCGAGGTTGATCTGGATCGAGACCGCGTCCGCGCCGAGCGCGATCGCCTCCTCGACCGTGCAGACCAGAACCTTGTCGTTCGGGTCGGGGTTGAGCGCGGTCGAGGCCGAGAGGTGGACGATCAGGCCGATGTCGCGGCCGTGCCGCCGGTGGCCGGCCGTGACCATGCCCTTGTGGAGGACGATCGCGTTCGCCCCGCCCTCCGAGACCTCGGAGATGACGCGGGTCATGTCCCGGAGGCCCTCGATCTGTCCGAGGGTCATGCCGTGGTCCATGGGGACGATGACGGCCCGGCCGGTGTTCCGGTCCATACAGCGCTCGAGCCGGATCTCTTTTCCGATCATCGGAGCACCTCCATGGCCTCAGCGGCGGTCCGGCCCTCGTGGACGATCAGGGCCGCGGCCCGGACGAAGCGTGCGGGGTCCGCGTGCTGGAACGCGTTTCGGCCGATCGAGATCCCGGCCGCGCCGGCCTCGATCGCGCCCTCGATCAGGTCGAGGGTGGCGCGATCGTCGGTCTTGGAGCCGCCCGCGACGACCACCGGCACGGGGCAGCCCCGCGTCACCTCGCGGAACGAGTCGGGGTCGCCCGTGTACACGGTCTTGACGATGTCCGCGCCGAGCTCGGCCGCGACGCGGGCCGCGAGCTTGACGTGGCCGACATCGTGCTCGTCCTCGATCTTACGCCCCCTGGGGTACATCATCGCGAGCAGCGGCATGCCCCACTGCTGGCACTGGACCGCGACCCGGCCCAGGTCCTGGAGCATGCAGGCCTCGGAGTCGGCCCCGATGTTGACGTGCATCGAGACGCCGTCCGCGCCCATGCGGAGGGCGTTGGTCACGGTGTTGATCAGCACCTTCTCGTTCGGGTCCGGCGCGATCGCGGTCGAGGCCGAGAGGTGCAGGATCAGGCCGATGTCGGGGCCGCGCCGACGGTGGCCGTAGAGCGCCAGGCCGATGTGGCCGAGCACGGCGTTCGCTCCGCCGAGGGCGACGGCGTCAACGGCCGCCCCCAGGTCGATCAGGCCGTCGATCGGCCCCTGCGAGACCCCGTGGTCCATGGGGACTATGACGGTCCTCTTCGTGTTCCGGTTGATGATGCGTTCAAGACGGATCTCTTTTCCTCTCATGACAGGTACTCCAGACGCCCCGGCACTGTTGACACAGCGTAGGGCGTTCAAAACGGATAATAAAAGGCGAAGGCGTCCGCTGGCCGGAAGAGGGCCAGCAGGACGGTCGATGCGTGGCGATCGGGTGCCCTAACGATAAAAGCACTCACGGGCGAAAAAACATTCACCACACATTGGGATCAGATTCGGGGACGCCCGGGATAAACCTGCCGATCCGTTCCGTCCGGCAGGCATATCAATCCGGTCGCCACAGCATATCCCATGAGTCCGCCGGCGGCGCTCCCGCCCTGGACGATCTGGGTGGTCGTGTTCGCGATCTTCGCGGCGGCCGCGTTCGTCTTCTGGCCGCTGGTCGGGGTCTCGGTGCTCGCAGCCTCGCTCGCGGTCGTGCTCTTCCCGCTCCAGCGGCGGCTGACGCGGCGGATGCGGCCGTTCTTCGCGGCCGTGCTCCTGACGGTGGTGGTGGGGGCCGCGGCGGTGCTCGCGATCGCGGTCACGATCGCGGTCATCGTCCAGAACATCGCGTACATCCAGGAGCTGATCGGGACGATCCTGACGGCCGCCACCGCCCCGGCGACGAACCCGTTGGGGGGCGCCCTGCCGATCGACCTGACGCAGGTGACGGACGCGATTCGCGCGGAGGTGGGGTCGTTCAGCGCCTCGCTCCAGTCGATGATCGGGGAGTCCCCCATGGTCTTCCTCGAGATCATCGTCTTCTTCCTGGTCCTCCACCTGACCCTCGAGAGGGGCGAACAGACGGGGATCCGGCTGATGCAGGCCTTCCCGGACCAGATGCGCCGCCCGGTGGCGCGGCTCTGGACGATGGCCGTGGACGTGATGTACTCGATCTTCGTGGTCCACTTCGCGACGGCGTTCGTGACCTTCCTCGTGGCCCTCCCGTTCTTCTGGTTCCTCGGGTACGGCCACATCCTCTTCTACGCCGTACTCTCGGGGGTCTTCCAGCTGGTGCCGTTCCTGGGCCAGACCGTGATCCTGGTCGTGCTCGGCGGGTACGCGCTCGCGATAGGCGATGTGCGCGGCCTCCTGCTCGTGCTCTTCGTCGGGTATCCGTTCGTGGCGGCGATCCCGGACCTGGTGATGCGCCCGCTCCTGATGGGTGCCCGGACGGGGATCCACCCGGCCGTGATGTTCATCGGGTTCTTCGGCGGGATCACCCTGCTCGGAACGGTCGGCGTCGTGCTGGGACCGCTCCTGCTCGCGCTCGCTGCCGGCGCGTACGGGATCATCGTCGAGGAGCTCGAGCTCCGCCGTGAGGCGGCATTGCCGGCCGAGCCCGGCCCGTCCACCCTCGAGACCGCGGAGGAGACCGGGGACGAAATGCAGACGGCCTCGTAGGGTCCGGGGAGCTCGCGCCTTTTTTATAGAGGATGAGAGATCGGTATGGAACCTCGCTGGACCCATCTGACCTCGTCGCTCCTCGAGGCGGTCGCGTACGACCCGGCCGAGAGGCGGCTCCGGATCCGGTTCCGGAGCGGTGCGATCTACGACTACGACGGGGTGCCGCCCGTCGTGTACGACGAGCTGCTGGCGGCACCATCGAAGGGCGGGTACTTCTCGGAGTACATCCGGCCGGAGTACTCCTATCGCCGCGTGCGAGGTGCCGAGGAGGGCATGCCGACGACCGCACGGTGATCGCGGCACCGCCGGTGAAGGTTTAACGCTCGGGCATCGATGTAGTACCGGCGCGGGGATAGCCAAGCCCGGTCAACGGCGTGGGATTTAGGGTCCCATCGTGCAGACGTTCGGGGGTTCGAATCCCTCTCCCCGCATAAAGAGACGGTCGATGGCCGGATCGGCGCTCCGTTCGAAAGACGGGTCGGCATGTGGCCGGCCCGCGACGAAAACAGTTTCCTTCCCAGGCGTTCATTTCAATGGGATCCCGACGATGAGGAAACCCACGACGGAGCCGATACCGATCCCGCAGACGGGATCCATGGTGACGCGAGCGTCGGCACCGCGTCGGTCCAGTTCTCGACGGTCGAGCGGATGGCATCGTCCTCATAGGACGACAGCGTCATCTTCGTCCGCGAGAGGGCGAGCGTGAAGACCTCGCCGTTCGCGGCGTGGCAGCGGAGTGCGGCCGAGAACGAGTCGTCGTCGGTCGCGTGCGCCCCGGTCCCGCCCATGGCCGTCGCGAGCGCGGCGTTGCCGAGCACGGTCGCGACGTTCGCGGTGTAGGCCGCGACGGTCGGGCACTTGACGGAGACAGTACCGACGGTCTCGGCCTCGCCGTTCTCGTACACGACCCTTCCGGTGTACGTCTCGCCCGTCTTCTCGACGGCCGCGTGGTTCTCGGTGCCGACCTGGTAGGCCGTGCAACCGAACGGGTTGTTCGTGAGCACGTCGTCCACGACCTCCGCGAACGCGGCCACGTCGGCGATCGGCGCGGCCAGTTCCCGGACGGCCGTCTTGACGACGCCGCTCTGGACATAGTTTGACATTTCCTTGGGTATAGTCTCATTTTAAACCCCACTCTCGTAGGGTGTAGGAGGGGTCGAGGTCGGACTTCACTGTCCCCGCTGTCACTGCGAGAAGTTGTATCGCATGAGTACGGGAAAGCGTCGATGCTCCCACTGTCCCTATGACTTTCGTCCCCATCGGTTGCCCCTGTACCCGACTCGGGATCAATGGAAAGCGATCATTGCCTGGTTCCTCCTCGAACAGAGCAGTCAGACTATTGCTCTTCGGACAGGGATCGACCGAAAACGGGTTCTTCGTGGTCTCACGTGGATACGGCGGGCTCTCGCCAGGGATGTCCCGGACGTCTTTTCCGGTACCGTCGAGGTGGAGATGACACAGACGTGGGCGGTCACTGGAAGAACACGCGAACGGCAACCAGGGACCAGGGGACCAAACGAGGAAGAGGAAGACAGAAACAACCGGTCTTCGGGATTCTCTGTCGACATGGCCAGGTCCGGGCAGAGATTGTCGAGAATGTCGAGGCGGCACCCCTCCAGCCACTCATATCGCGCAAGGTGAGGAAAGGATCAATCGTCTGTTCCGATTCCCGGCGTGCATATCCCGGCATCGCGTCGAAAGGTTTCGTCCATCGGATGGTGGATCACGGGGAACGGGAGTAGAGCGATGGAAAGGGAAATCACATCGACGGATTGGAAGGATTCCGGGGATATCTGAAACGGAAGCTGGCAGCGAAAGGAGGTATTCGACGAGAAAAATCATTCCTGCATTCAGGTGAGTATGTGTGGCGATACAATCACGGAAAAGAGAGCGATACAATCAAATTAAAGCGCATCCTCGAGTGATTGGAGATGGAGGTTGGGGGCTCGTTTGCCACTATACCCTCACCAAAAACCGTGCGGGGAAGAGTGGGTGGGGCTATGCCGCCGGCAGGGTGAAAAAGAAGGTCGAGCCCTCGCCCGGTATCGACTCGACGCGCACGGTGCCGCCGTACTGCCCGACGCTCCGTTTGACGAGTGCGAGTCCGATGCCGGTTCCCTCGTACTCTTCGTGGGTGTGGAGGCGTTTGTATATCTGGAAGATCTGGTCGAAGTACTCAGCCTCGATCCCGATCCCGTTGTCCGCCACGGAGAACTCGGCAATTGACCCGTCCCGCTGCGCACTCACGTGGACCCGCGGCGAACAATTCTGCCGACGGTACTTGATCGCGTTCCCGACCAGGTTCGCAAAGATCTGCTGGAGCTGCGTCGGGTCCGCGAACACCGCCGGCAGCGGGTCGTGCGTCACCTCGGCGTCGGTCTCGCGGATCGCGCCGTCAAGCCAGGCTACGGCTTCGCCCAGCGCCACCTCCGCCTCGACGGGCTTGACGGGCGGTTGAGCCGTCGCCGCGCGCGAGTACGCGAGGAGGTCCTTGATCAGGTCCTGCATCCGCCGGCCGCCCTCGACGATGAACTCGATGAACTCGTCCGCATCCGCGCCGAGCTGTCCCTTATAGCGCCGCTCAAGCATCTTGGAGTAGCTGACAATAGAGCGGAGCGGCTCCTGCAGGTCGTGGGAGGTGGTGTACGCGAATCTATCCAATTCGTCGTTACGTCCCTCAAGGTTCTTTGTATATTGTTCGATCTTTGCGTCTTTCTCTTTCTTATGGGATATATCTCGGACCGTTCCGACGAGATTACTCGTCGTTTCTCCGGAACCGGTATCCTCCGCGTAAGAAATCCAGTGCAACTCGATCCAGGCAGACGATCCGTCAAGCATAATCGGGTAATCGAGCGGATCCTGTTGTCGACTGTCAGAAACGTGGACGGTTTCCGTTCCTGTCGAGCCGTCGGGGAGACGGCTTTGAGGTCTGCGAAGCAGTCTGTCGAGGATCTCCGCTTTCGGAAGCACATCTTCCTTGACCTCGACCTTGAAGATCTTCTTGAATCTATCGTCAACTGTTATCTCGTCCGAATCGAGGCCATAACGCCACAATCCCATCCTGGTCGCATCGAGAGCGAGCTGGCGTTCCTTCTCAAGATGCTTCCTGTCGGTGATATCGATGAACCCGCCGAGGCTCCCGATTACGCGACCATCGAGATCGGAAAACGGGACCGTCGAGCCGACCTGGCAGATCCGTTTGCCATCGAGTAATACGACTTCCATCTCGACATTCTCGATTGGTATCATCTCGGCGGCCGCACGCTGCAGCGGCAACTCCCCAGGCTTTGCCTTCGTACCATCTTTATCAAGGAACTGAAGGGGCGATTGCGAGGCCGAGAAATTGTCCCCAGGTTTTGTCCCGTAGATCCGATGGGCCTCGGCGTTGCCCGTGATCACACTGCCCTCGGGGTTAAGGGCAACTCGTATGGGGAGAGGGATCACTTCGATCAGGTTCATCAGGTCCTGAAATTTGATCCTGAACTTCCCTCTGCTCCGAACCTCAAATTCGATCTCCGAGACGTCACGCCAGACGCAGCGCGCCCCCGTGATCTTTTCGCCCTCTCTGATCGGCGAGGCAGTGGCGAGGATGTGAACATCCGAGCCTGTGGCCGTTGTGATGATCAGAGGGAGATCGAGCACCTCTGTCCCATCGAGGGCACTCCGTACAGGACTCTCTTTCAGTGGTAGACCTGTGCCGTGTCGGCCGCGGACTTTGAAACGTTCGATCACTCGCTCAATTGTCATGCCGATGAGTGGCCGGTCAGCGAGCCCCTCAACCAAGACATTCACTTCTTTTACAGTGCCGTCCGCGCCATAGCGGAACGCCGGCCGGGGGATCTCCGCGAGCGGAGTCGTCTGGGGAAAGGAGACATCGTGTTCCATGATTGAGACCGTGCGGATCGGGCGACACCTCCCGTTCCACACCGGCAGGGCACCAGGTATTCCGGCACCCGATCTGCTGAACCCAGCCAGGCGCCGACCGAATAACGGAGGGTACGCACAATAGATTGATAAAGATTATTTTTAATCTCCGATGCAGGCGGCGACGTGCTTCGAACCACGGAAAGGTTGTGACAGACCCCTTCAAGGTCTCGATTGAAAGGGTCCCGTTGATCGATGTGATCCATGCACGATAGATGCTCGTCTTTCGCGGCCGGCTTCTCCGCGTGTCGAACGAGGTCCGGCCCGTGCCGGGAGTGGGGCCGGCCGAGTCCAGGACTATCATCCACGAAAATACCGATTAAAACTCAGTACGGTGTCGTTCGGGGTACGGTTTTCGACGGCCGGGCGGACCCCTTCGGGCACCGGGAAAGGGAGGATGCCAGGTTTAATAAATATCACGCGTGATACTCTGGTATCATGCCGGCGTGCGGAACCGTGAAGCTGACCGAGACGACCAAGGCCCGGCTGCGGAGCCTCAAGATCCATCCCCGGGAGACCTACGAAGACGTGGTTGCTCGCCTCACGGAGATGGCGATCGATCGAGAGCCGGTCGACGAGGACCTCGCGGAGCAGCTCCGGCAGTCGGATGCCGATGTCGCGGCCGGCCGCCTGGTCGACTTCGACGACGTCTGCACAGAGCTGGGGCTGTGACGTGTGGCGTGTCGCCCTGACGGCCGCGGCCGATAGGGCCTTCCGGAAGCTCGAGAAGCGCGATCGTGTCATGGCGGCCCGGATCCGGGACGAGCTGACCGCCCTGCGGGGACAGGAGAACCCGCACCTCTTTCTGAAACAACTCGAGGGGTACTTCCCCCCGAATTACTCGGCGAAGGTCGGCGCGTATCGCATCGTGCTCGAGCTCGACGACGAGCGCCGGCCGATCGTCGTCCGCGGCATCGGGCCCCGCAGGAACGTCTACGATCGGGTCTAGGCGGGGAGCGTCCCCGGAACTTCCACCGGGGCCGCCGGCCCGGCCGCGGTCCTACCCGTACCGCTCGGCCTCGTCGGCCACGTCCTCGGGCGAGACGTACTCCCGCTCCGGCATCTCGCCGATGAGCGCCGTCAGCTGCGGAGGGACCCGCTGCCGCCCGGCCTCCGCGGCCAGGTCGGCCTTCGTCGCCGGGTACCGCAGCTCCCGGGCCGTCTCCATGATCAACTCCCTCGCCCGGTGCTCGTTCAGACTGCCGAACGCGCCGGTGACCGCCTGCCCCTGGCCGGCGGGTCCGCCGAGGGGCCCTTTCCGCTCGTCGTGCGCCATATCTCGATTCCCGTGCCGTGCGGCACGCCCCGCCCGTGCTCCCGCTGGGGATATATAATCTCGGCGGCCGCTGCCATTGCGTTCGCGACCCGTGCCTGGCGGTCGCACGCGCCGCAGGTGTGGCACGCCGTCGCCGGACCACGAGGCCGCCTCGAGCCCGCAAACATCGCCCCGACCGACGCATGAGATGTCAGCCGGCCGAAAAAAAAGAGAGCGCCGTGGTCTTACAGGTGGTTGAAGAGCCAGACGACGTCGGCGAAGTCGATCCGGCCGTT
>DUGU01000198.1:0-920 GCA_013331215.1 Methanoregulaceae archaeon | reverse complement strand
CCATTCGGATCCCGGGGTAAGCCACTCCCGCCGGGTATAGCACCGGGGGTAATGAGGGGCAACAAGTACACGTCCCCGTCAATCATATAGATGATATTGGTACCGAATACTGCGGGCGATACCGCATTCTGAATCCCATATTCCTGATCTGTCTCCAGGTTTACAATCCCGACGACAGAATTGTAATCATTAAGCCAGGCGGCGATATCTCCACTGATCGCCAGGGATGAAAACGATGAAAAATCAGTGTAATCTTCCTNNCCGTATCACTATCGAACATATAGACATCCTCAAAATAATACAGATGACCACCCGAATCCCCCGTAGTTCGTTGTTTTCGCCCATCCAGCCAGATCACCCTGTGACCGGAAAGTGCAGGAAACTCCTGGTTGGTATCGAGAGTACTGATCAGGTTGCCGGTCCCCGAAGTCAATGAGTACAGGTAGATATTCGACGTGGGTTCAAATTCGTCAACCCCGGCCCAGCGGGTATGCCCCAACCTGTAATCCTGCCAGACAACAGTATTGCCGTCTATTGCCGGGAAGATCTGATCGTGAGGATCGGAACAGATAGTAGATTCCGTTCTCGTTGTGATATTGTAGAGGAAAATATCGTAATTGCCATTCCTCCTGTCCTGGTATACGATCCTGTCGCCGGAGATCGAGGGGTTACTCGCATTGTAACTTGACGTCAACCTTGTTTCCTGTCCCGTTTGTATATTATAGAGATATATATTGGATGGCGTGGTGAAGGTTGAATACCCATACCCGCTGGACCACACGATCCAGTTGCCTTCCATGTCGAACGATACCGCGTTCGTGCTCGTTGTAATGTCCGAGACGGAATTGTTGGCGATGTCGGAGACGTGCAATCCGTTGTCATTGTAGAGAATTTTATTTGGTGATTACTCAGTTACTGCC
>DUGU01000057.1 GCA_013331215.1 Methanoregulaceae archaeon | reverse complement strand
TTCCCCGCCGACCCTGGCCGCCTCGAACCGTAGCATCCCGTTCTTGTTGATCGTCCCGCCGGTGACCGTCGATCCCACGGTCTTCTCGACCGGTATGCTCTCACCGGTGATCATGCTCTCGTCGACGGCCGATCCGCCCTCGACGACCGTCCCGTCGACCGGGACCTTCTCGCCTGGCTTCACGAGTAGGAGGTCGCCCACCCGTACCTCGTCGATCGGGATCTCGAACTCGCGACCGTCCCGCACCACGGTCGCGACCTTCGGCGCGAGGCCCATCAGTTTCCGGATCGCATCGCTCGTCCTGCCCTTCGCAGCCGCCTCGAGGTACTTCCCGAGGACCACAAGGGTGATCAGGACGGCCGCCGTCTCGAAGTACTGCTCCGCGACCAGCCCGAACATCGCGGCGACACTGTATCCGTACGCGGCACTCGTCCCGATGGCGATGAGGGTATCCATGGTCCCGATCCGGTTCTTGAGCGCGCTTCAGGCTCCGAGGTAGAAGTTCTTTCCGACCACGAACTGCACGGGGGTCGCAAGCAGGAAGAGCAGGAGCACCCGGTACGGCACGTTCATGAAGACCATGCCGAGCAGGAACGCGGGCACGGCGAAGAGCACGCTGAATGCAAGGTATCTCTTCAGGTCCGAGATCTCCTTCTCCCGGACCCGGCGCTCGGTATCGGGGTCGACCCCGATCGTCGCCCCGTAGCCTTTCGACGCGATCAGGGAGACGAGTTTCTGCTCGTCGAGCTGCGACTCGTCGAACTCCACCCGCGCCTTCCGGGATGCGTAATTCACATTGGCCGTGACGACGCCGGGCGTCTTCGTGAGCGCCCGTGAGATCAGGGTCGCGCACGACCCGCAGTGCATGCCGTCGACGTTGATCTCGACTTTTCTCATCATCCCACCTATCCTCCCCCGAGCACGTAGCCCGTCTTCGGCCCGAACACGTACACCACGGTCAGGGCGAGGTCCAGTGCGAGCGCCAGGACGGCGAACTCCGCCCCGCTCACCCTAAGATCGCTCCGTTGCATATTCCCGAACTCCTTGTACAGCATGTAACTGTACGCCGCCAGGATGACCCCCTCTGTCCCGGCCAGGATGAAGAGGAACGGGACGAGCCGGTCGTAGATCAGCATGGCCGAGAGCATGGCGCCCATCGTGCCGGCCATCAGACCGCCCATCATACCCTCCATCACACCCATGACCCCGCAGGACCGGCCCGTGACGTACCCGAGACTCATCCCGGTCACCAGCCCGACGATGCTCCCCAGGAACATCCCGTTCGTCGCACCCACGAATGCACCTATCAGGAAGCCTCCGGCCATCCCGAAGGTCATGCCGGTCATCATGCCGGTCATGCACGACGAACTCTTCCGGAATGCATTCGAATGGTAATAGGCGAACAGGAACGCCACGACCGAGGCTGCGGTGAGGAGCGTGACGCTCCCGTACGCATCCAGGAATCCCGGCGTTGTTCGAAAGAGCAGGCCGAAGAGCGCGGCCTGTGCGGCCAGCACGATGGCGACTGCTCCGACCGAATACCTGAGGAGCGCGTTTTCGGCCTCGAACCCCCGTGCATTGAGGGCCACGCTCCTCAGGAAGTCGATCCCGCGGTGCAGCGAACCGGCGCCGAAGCCCTCCGCCGCTCTCTCACCGGGAAGAAGCAGCTGGTACCCCTTCTCCCGCAGTTCGTCGCGGATCGGCCCGAGCTGCTCCCGGCGGCTCTCGATGACCACCCGGTTGTTCGCCCAGTCGATCGACGCAACCCGTGCGCCCACATGCCTCGAGACTGTGCGCTCGATGATCCGCGCGCAGGACTCGCAATGCATCCCGTGCAGCGTGAGGGAGGACTCGATCACGCCGCCCGCTGCTTCCCGCCCCGCCCCCGCCGTCGAGGAAGCGGGATCAGACCGTGAACCCTTCGCTCCGGATTGCCTGTCGGATCGCTTCAAGTGTCGCCTCCGAATCGTGAGCCACTACCACCGTGCCGCCCGCGTGATCGACCGAGAGCGTCTTCGCGCCCGGTATCTCGCCGATCGCATCCTCGATCAGCGCCGCACAGCTCGTGCAGTGCATCCCTGAAACCCTGAGGGTCGTCTCCATACTGTGTCTCACTCCGTGCCCCGAACGGCCCCGTGCTCGATGAGCATGTGAACCGTGGGGAGATCGTTCCCTTGTGAAGCCGGGTCCCTGCCCGCGTCGACGGTGAGCCGCCCTTCGGGTCGGGCCCCTGTTTCACAATTGTGATGAGAGGTCTCCCGGGTCCGTATAACGTGTTCTCACACGATCCTCTCCCGATCCTGCGTCGCTGTCCGCCTGGATGGAGGGAAGCGGAGGCCATGCGGTACGGGACCGATGGCAAGGAACGTCGGAAACGTCGATCCGCGTCGAAGATCAGAGGCGGATCGGGAGGAAGAAATGAGAAGGATGGGAAATGGGGACCGCGGCGTTTTCCGGAGAGACGTTGCGGAATCGGACCGCCGGGTCCGTCAGGCCCCGGCGCAGGGCACTGCGGCGAGCCGGTGCATCGTCGAGGATCCGTCGGCGGTCAGGTGGTACCGCGTGTTCCGCCCGGCACGCTGCGCCGTCACGATCTCGTCGTCGAGGAGCCGGTGCATGTGCCATCGGATTGTCGGGGCCGAGTACCCGATACGGGCGGCGATCGCCGACTGCGTGATCCCGGGGTCGGACCGGATGAGCGCGAGGATGGCATGTGCCGTCGGACTCCTGAGGTGGAGAAAGACCCGCTGTTCGATCGCCCCGTACCGCCCGCTGTTCTCGAAGTACCGGGTGGTCCCGCGCTCGCGCACTACCGCGATCCTGTGATGCGAATCGAGCAGGTCGAGGTGATACCGGAGCGTCTGGCGGTTCATCAGGACCACCTGCGAGATCGCCGCGAGGTCGATCCCGGGGTTCGAGACGATTGCGTGGTAAACGGCCGCCCGCCCGGGGTGTTCGAGCAGGTTCTTCCGATAGATCCTGCGCTGGCCGGAGAGGCTGTCCGGGTCCGTTCCGCGAGGACCGGTGAAGGTCTGCCGCGGTTTCCCGAGAGCGGCACAGGAGTTCGACATCGAACAGGGACGGTGCGAAGACGGAGGGGACATTGTCGAGCCCCCGAAATCCTCACACGAGCTCATGGCGGAGGCCGAACCTCCGGTCGAGCATGGGAGGCGACTGGTCCCCGACGAGACGCACGCGAGCGAAACCGGAGAGGCTGCGACGGCCAGGCAGAGCGCGATCACGATTCCGGCGACCCTCCTGTTCATCGTCATCCCACCATATTCCGGGAATACTCTATTTATTGGCTCTCATCGCGGCAGGTATCGCCGCGAACTCCTCCCGGACCGATCGGAGACGGTGTTCGGGCACCGATGCCTGCCCGGATGAGCGATCGACATCCCCCTGGTTCCGAGCCCTCGTCCCGGATCGGTTGCGGAGCCCGATGCGGCAACTATCGCCTGGATTCCCACCCCTAAATAGGCGGACGTCGATGATCATGGTGGCGAACGCCTGTAGCGTTCCCATAGACGAGAACATCGATGGCCTGGAATCGGAGCGGGGAAGAATTCCGTCCGACTCCGCCGTATCATAGCGAGGTGGTGACATGTATTGACAGGACCCGACTGTAGACGATGCCCTCATTCTGCCGGATCCCAGCCGGAATCCTCTCTGCCATCGCAGTCCGAATTCTGACAGAACGAGCTCCCATCTCGGAGTTTCCGACAGTATTCCCCAGCATGCGGGTCAGGGTAGTTGACGCACCAATGTCGGCCGAGTCGGGGTCTCGGACGATAGTGAAGTGCACGTAACTCGGTACATACGGGCGGCAGGGAAAACGGGGTCCCTGTCTCCCTCTCTTTCTTACTTCAGACGGTGGTTCTGGACAGCTCTGTACATCGTAGCCACGTCTTCACGGTCGGTAAATTGTCCTCCGGACAACGTCCGTTCCTTCCGGCCGGCGCCTCGTTCACTCCCGAGAGAAAGAACAGCCATGCCAATCACGGATGCTGAAATAGGCGAACTCGGATCCGTGTGAGGGGTGGCACCCTGTTTGCATCCGGCCCGACCGATTGATGCGGTTGAGAAGAAAAGAGCGGGGAAAGCAGATCCCCGGTTCAGGAAGACGCCTCTATCACATTCACCTGACTCTCGTTCAGAGCGACCCTGAGCAGGACGTCCTGGATCGAACCCTTGCCCGGCGCCGCGATCTTCAGCGGCTGACCGGTCCGGGACCGGTCCTGCGCCCAGGCGACGAATGAGTTCCAGTCGGTCGCTGGCGATGACATCGCCACAACCAGGCCTGAC
>DUGU01000312.1 GCA_013331215.1 Methanoregulaceae archaeon | reverse complement strand
CGCCGCCGCGGTGCCGGAAGCGGAAGATGACGGGCGCCTCGAGCCGACGGGCGTCGGAAAGGGCGGTCCCGACGAGGGCACGATCGTCGGGATGGATCGCTTCGGTGAAGATCGACGGGTCAGCCCGGAGTTCGTCGGGACCGTATCCGGTGATGGGAGTGGATGCAGCGTTGACGTACCGGAACGAGTACGTCGGTTGCAGGCGTACCGAGAAGACCAGATCCTGGCTGTGGTCGAGGAGGAGGGCGGCATCCCCGCCCGACCACGGGCCGGGATCGAGCGAGACCACAAGCACGGCCCCACCCTCGGTCGTCGGGAGACATNNACGAGCCGGAGGACGAGGTGGTGGTGCGGAGCCGCCCCCCGGTATAAGAGGGCCGCGTGGACCCGCCAGATCGAGGCCTCATCCATAACGGCGCGGAGGTTGCCGGGAGGCGGGGCGTCGGGCCTCAGGCCGAGCGCAATGCAAAGGCCAGGGCTGATCGAGATCGGCCGTTCTTTGGCATCGATGACGATCACCGGATATCGGAGGTCACGGGTTCCCCCGGCCCGGGGCACAAGAGTCGACAATCGAGACAACTGTGTCAGAGCCTGTACAAAAAGGTTTTCAGGAAAAGTGGCTGCAATTCCGGTCCGAGCATGGCTCATCGGAAAATTTCTGCGAAGTCACAGGGCAGAGCCGGACAGAGATAACCGAAAACCTGCAGCTCCAGCTCCGTGCGGTCAATGGACGTGAAACCGTTCCACGTCCGACGCGGGTACGGCGCACCGGAAGCCGATGCGCGTAATCAGAACCTCCTGGAAGAGGTACGCGGCGATCTCGAAGTCCCCCCCGCCGTAGAGGGGCGCGGGAGAGAGGGGATCAGGGTCCATGGACGGCAGTTTGATCACGATATCCCCTGGGCGGATGACACCGTCCCCGTGCCCACCCATGTCGGGCATGCGGGTAACGAACGCGCAGGCAAGGCCGCGCTCGCGGGCGTGGCGAACGAGCTCCACGAGCTCGAACCGGGTGCCGAGGCGGGAGAACACGATAAGGAGCTGACCCGGCTCGAACGGGTTCCGAACCTGGTCGCCGACCCACCACGCGGGCGGCAGGAAGCGCTGAAAGTGGCGGAGCCGGATCGTGAGCGACGCGGCGGCGTGCCCGCTCCGGCCGAAGGCGTAGCAGTGAATCGCGCCGGCCGATAGCATGACATCGATCAGCGCCTCGATCGCCCCCGCCTGAGCGGCGATCGCGTCGGACACACGTACGCAGTGGCCGGTGTACGCGATCGCGATTGCACCGACCGTCCCGGGCGCAGGCACGTCGGTCATGAACAAGGTGTGCGAGGGCGGGCCTGAAAAGGTTGTCCCCGGGAGAGCGCGGCCGCGATGTCACACCCGGACAGGACGGCGGCCGAGAGTGGCCGCGGCCAGGGCAGCGGTCGAGAACGCGGCCTGGAGGTTGTACCCTCCCGTGTCTCCGTCGATGTCGAGCACCTCGCCGGCAAAGAAGAGGCCCGGCACGAGGGTCGACTCCATCATCTTCGGGTTCACCTCGTCGAGCGCAACGCCGCCCGCAGTCGCCATCGCGACCGAGAAGCCGCCGAGGCGGGAGACCGTGAACGGCAGCCCCCCCAGGACCCCGGCGAGGCGGCGGCGCCCATCCCGGTCAAGACGGGCTCCGGTCGTATCCTCCGGAAGCCCGGCCTCTGCGAGCAGGCGTCGGAGCAGCCGCTCGGGAAGTCCGAGCGGGGCAAGCACGCTCCGGAGCCGGGCGGCTCCCCGTTCGTCGCACAGCCGGATGAGGCGCGCGTCGAGCGCTTCGGGCGGGACCTCCTGGGTGAAGGCGACGAGGAGCTGATCCCCGGGCCGGATGTCGCGCGAGAGGTCGAGCACTCCCGGCCCGGACAGGCCTATATGGGTGAAGAGGAGATCGCCGCGCCCCGCGGCCACCTGCCGGCCATCACGGACGACCCGGAGCCCCGCGCCCGGGACCGAGACCCCGGCGAGGTCGGCGAATGCGTACGGTTCAGGCTCAATCGGGGCCAGCGCCGGGCGCGGCTCCTCGACTGTGTGCCCGAACGCGCGGGCGAGTCGGTAACCATCCCCGGTCGATCCCGTTCCCGGGTACGATGCTCCGCCCGTCGCGAGCACGACCGCACCGGCGTACCAGCTCGCACCATCGGTCTGGACCGCGAAGCCCTCGTCGGTCCGCTCGACCGATCGAACGCGGGCGCCGCAGACAATCTGGACGCCGCGTTCGCTGCAGGCGGTGCGCAGAACCCCGAGGACGTCGCCGGCCCGATGGGAAACGGGGAAGACCTTGCCGTCGGGGCGTGTCTCGAGCGGAAGGCCGCGCTCGGCGAACCACAACGCGAGGGCCTTGTTCGAGAAAGCGCGCAAGGCGTGGCGGAGGAACCGGCCGTGGTCGCCGTACCGGCCGAGGAACGCGGCAAGGTCGCCCTCGTGCGTCAGGTTCGCCTGGCCCGAGCCCGTGAGGAGGAGCTTGCGTCCCGGCTCGGGCATCCGTTCGAGCACGACGACGGTAAGGTCCGCCGGCAATCGGGCCGCGCAGAAGAGTCCCGCGGGCCCGCCGCCGACCACGACGACATCGGCCGGCTCACTCGTCACTGCGTTCCATGACGATCCCCTGGGTCTCGCAGGGGACGCACTTCGCGAGCTTGTCGTCGATCACGCGGTAGGCGTTCGCGAGGACCGAGGAGTTCGAGATCAGGCCCGCTATCAGCACGGTCTCGAGGATCTCCTCGCGCGATGCACCCATCTTGAGCGCGGCCGTCATGTGATAGCCCGTGCAGTGGACGCACTTGAGCGCGGCTCCCACCGCGAGGCAGATCAACTCGATATGCTTGGGATCGAGGGCCGACGTCTTGGTGACCGCATCCTTGTAGAGCAGGTGCGAGACCAGCACCTCGGGCCGTTCGGCCATCCGCTGGAAGATCAGCGGAATCTTGCCGTACTCCTGTTCGATCGCTTTCATCCACCCGGCGCAGGCCTCGTCCGTGCCGGCCTCCACGATCCTCGACAGCTCCTCTTCGAACGTCATATCCAGGGTCTCCGAAAAGAGAGGACGGCCGAAACCCGAGCGGGCTAGACGACGACGTCCGTCTCCGATGAGGGTTTGATCCTGACGAGGATATAATCGCGCATCCGCGACGGGAGCACGTCCGCGATCCGGCCGATGGTCACGCCCTCCTCGACCTCGGCCGACCGGATCCGGTCGGCGAACTCTTCGTACGGGAGCTTCACCCTAAGCCCCGCGATCTGGACCGTGACAGGTGTCGGGCTCGTCACCTCGAGCACTTCGGGGACCTGCTCCTGGATCACGGCCATCAGCCGGGCGGGCGATGCCGAGAGCGGGTCCTTCGCGATCTCCTCGCGCCGAAGGTCGAGCACCCGGACGATCTCCGCCACGATCGCGTCGAGCCGGGCGAGCTCGTCGGCCTCCTTGGTCCGGTGCATGAACCGACCGACGTTGCCGACGTACCCGGCGACGGGCGGGTCGATGGCCCGCCGCAGCACATCCGCGTCGGGTTTCCCCGTCAGGATGATCGGCACGTCGATCCCGCGGCGAAGGGCCTCCATCTTCTCGACGATGCAGGACTCGAAGTTGCCGAGGAGGAAGACCGCGCAGTCGTGCTCGTTGATGATCTCGCGCTCCTCGGCGGAGGTCTGCGCGACCCGCTTGCCGTAGCCCCGTGCCAGGCCGATCATATTGGACTTCGCCCCGATCCGGCGCACGTACTCGGCGATGTCGCATGCGGGATGGGGCAGGTGGTGGATCGAGAGGGACGGGGTCACGATCGCGACCTCGGTCCCGACGAGGGGCGAGAGCTGGACCTCGCCGCCGAGGGGCTTGCCCACCCGCTCGATCAGGGGAATGTCGTCGCGCGGTACGAGGCAGAGGAGCACGACCTCGGTCGCGAGCACGTGCTTCTGGATCACGTACCCGCCGAGGTCCGCGATCAGATCCACGATCTCGTCGTGGCGATAGACCCCGCCCTTGTAGGTGATCGGTACGAGGATCATGGCGCTACCTCGCCCATCTTGGCGAAGAGTGCCCGGACCCGCGCCTGCAGATCGTCGGGAAGGGTGTTCTCGCTCGATGCGAGCCAGAACCGGCCCTTCTCGTACATGTGCTCGCGGACGCGGAACCCCTCGGGCGCGATGGAGAGCAGTGCGTAGATCAGGTCGCGCACGAGCCCCTCCGTAGGGTCGGAGACGACCAGATCGGCAAGGTCGCGGTCGACCGGGAGATCCGGCTGGTCCGCGATCTCGACGGTCCACCGGTCGGGCTGATCGACCCGGTTCTTGCCATAGCGCGTCCAGAGTTTATCGAGCAGGGCGGCGAGGTGCGTCTCCTCGTTGATCCCGAGCTTCACCTTGCCGGGCTCGAAGGTCACGTCGGCGAAGTCGCGGAGCCGGACGAGCGGCGGCAGCCGGCCGAGCGTCCCCACGGCGATGAAGAGCGGGTACTCGGGGTCGATCGCGATGTGGAGCTTCGCCACCGCCTTCGCGAGCGTGTGGTCGAGCAGCACGTCGTTCGCGATGTCGATGTAGGCCTGGACCGCCCCGGCCTCTGGGGATTCGACGACGAAGTGGTCGAGGGGCACGGCTCACCCCTTCCTGACGAAGCCCGAGGCGAGAAGGGCCGAGCCGACCGCACCGATGAACTGTGAGTATCTGGGCACCACGATCTCGGTCTGGAGGAGCTCGCCCATCGCGTAGACGAGCCCGCTGATCAGCGAGGTCCCGCCGACCATGATCACCGGCTCCCGGATGTCGACCTCCTGGAGCTGCTGCTCGTAGACCTGCTCGGCGACCGAATGGCAGGCCGCAGCCGCAACGTCCTCGGGGGTGTTGCCTGCGGCGAGCGCGTTCACGAGCGACTGGGTGCCGAAGACGATGCAGTAGGAGTTCATGGGCACGTTCTTTCCCATGCCCTTCATCGCGAGCGGGCCGAGCTCGGTGATATCGATCCCGAGCCGCTTGGAGGTCATCTCGAGGAACCTGCCCGAGGCCCCCGCGCAGATCCCGCCCATAGTGAAGACGCCCGGGATCCCGTCCTGGACCGTGATCGCCTTGTTGTCCATACCTCCGATGTCGATCACGGTCGCGAAGCCGTGCTGTCGGTCGGCGAGGTAGACCGCCCCCTTGGAGTTGACGGTCAACTCCTCCTGGATGAGGTCCGCACCGATCGCGTTGCCGAGCAGGAAGCGGCCGTACCCGGTCACCCCGACCGCCTCGATCTCGGACCGGCGAATCCCCGACTCCTCGAGCGCGAGCGAGATCANNTCCGGGCGCCATCCGGTCCCGATCACCTCGTTGTCCTTCATGATGATCGCCTTCGTGGTCGCAGAGCCCGAGTCGAGGCCCATGGTGAGCCCCTCCTGCCGTTCCCGTGCGAGCAGTGCGCGGCGGCGAGCGATCGTGACGAGCGCCTCCATCCGGGTCAGGAGCGTGCCCGAGGTCGTCCGCTCGGTGAACGAGTACGAGACGACGGGCAGGCGCGACTGCTCGTGGATGTACCGGCGCAGCTCGTTCCGGACGATCGCGGCCTCCGCACACCGGAAGCAGGTCGCGATGAAGACCGCGTCGGCCTCGGCCCGGCCCGCCACGAGCGCCTCGCCGCGGGCGATCATCAGCTTGAGGTCGGCCGAGTGGACGTCGAGGCCGAAACCCTTCCCGGCGGACCGGACGTCGGCGAGGGTCACGTCGGGGTAGAAGACCTCGGCCTCGACCTGCCGGGCGGCCTCGTAGATCTCGGGCATCACGCCCGAGTACTCGGCCCCGCAGCCGAGCAGGGCGATGCGGACGGGCACGGTCATGCGGGTGCACCTCCTGGCAGGCCCGAGAGGAACTCCTTGATCGCCGCGACGAACCGGATACCCTCCTCGTCGGAGTGCGGGTAGTCGAGCTCGAGGAGCGGGATCTCGCGCCGGCGAAGCAGGAACCGGACCAGCTCGTTGGTGCGGGCGCAGCCCATGCAGCCGAACGCGAGATCGGCGTCGCGCACGATGATGCCCGCGTCGGCCTCCTCGATCTGCGGACCGTAGAGCGACATTCGTCCGCGGACGCCCGAAGGCACCTCGACCGCAGCATACCGGAGCCCTTTCTTCGGGTCTTCGGGGGTGATCTGAAGGGGGGGCGAGTCGAGCCCGGGCGTCTGGACCCGCTCTCGGACGGCCAGGGCCGAACCGAGCGGCCGGTGCCCGAAGCGGGAGACGAGGTCGGAGAGGATCAGGCTCGTGCCCGGATAGATGAATACCCTGGCCATGTCAGGACTCCTCGATGATCTCGGAGAGGCGCTCGGGTGAGAGCGGCTCGTTGTCTTTCTTCGGCTTTGCGCGGAGCAGGTCCGCCTTCTTCGGGTCGCGGAGGGCGCGGAGGCCCGACGAGACGTACCGGACGAGCCGCATCTCGTTCTCGTGGCCGTAGAAGCCGGGCCGTGCCCCCCCGAGGTTCGCGCGGCAACGCCGCTCGTCCCCCGGCGGGAAGCCCCGGTCCTTGATGAAGATCCGATCGGGGTCGAACTTCCGGATCTCGGCAACCAGGCGGTCGATCTCAGCCTCCGCGCCGGTGATAACGAGACCGAAGCAGGTCTCCTTGATCTGGACCGCGGGCGCGATCTCGTAGGCGCGAAGTGCGAGGTCGGCGGCGGTCAGCTCGGGCGAGTCGACGAAGACGTACTTCGCGACGGTGCCGGGGCCGACGCCGGCGTGGGCGGGTGCGCTGCCCGCGGCGGCCGCCTCGCTCACGGCCGCGCCTCCCGAATGTACACGATCTTTCCTTCCTTCATCCGTCTCAGTTTTCCGATATCAATCACTTCCCCGATCAGGTTCGTTCCCTCGAACGGTTCGGAGGTGGGGCCGAACTCGGGGCTCGTCGAGAGACGGATCCCGACCATGCCCCGCCCCTTGCGGGCGTCGTTGGTGATCGCGATCGCATTCGCCGGGCTCTCGCCGACCGGCGGATTCTCGGGGTGCAGCCGGACGTCGGTCGGGAGATTCGGCTTGAAGAGGAAGACATCCTCGAACGAGAAGAAGAACGGCAGAGTGCCGATCGCGTGATATTTCAGCCCGGTGATCCGGCGGAAGACGGCGACCGAGTCGGGAGCCGCGCGCTCGTCGAGCCGGATGTCGACTACGTCGGAGAGCGGGACCGTCGTGACCGAGACTGCTCCGGTCGCGAGTACCTCGAGCGTGGTCCCGGGTGTCTGGCCGATCACGACCCGATCACCCTCCGTCCGATCAACTGTGAACGCGATGGATCGGTCGGATGCAAGGCGGGTGGCGGTCTCAAGCGGAAGGCCGAGCAGGTCGAACCGCGCCGGTTCGCAGGAGACAGCGAGCCGGTCGCCCTCCCGCGCGAGCTTGACGAGTTCGAGCCCATGGCCGACCCTGCCGACGATGGTGTGGAACGGCGAGGAAGGGACGTCCTCGCGGTAGATGTAGAGGCAGCCTCGCCGGGCCCCCGAGGTTCGTGCCGTTACGCATCCCTCCCGCCGTCCCCTGGGCTCCTCGACTGGGACGGCAGTTCCGACGAGTCGCTCCTCGGTGATGTGGGTCGAGGCGGTCCGGGTCACCAGGAACTCGCCCGCCTCGAGCGCGAGCAACAGGTGCTCGACCGAGCTCGCAGTCGCGGTCTCGATTCCACTCGCACCGTAGCCCTCGGCAGCCACCCCGATACGGGTCACGATCTCCATGCCGTCCTCGATCGCGAGGGAGCGGTCGGTCGTCGTGAACGAACGGCTGGTATCAGCCCAGGAGAGGACCGGCTGGATCGTCTCAAGCTGGTCGCCACTCGCGAGGCGGTTCACGACCGCCCGACCCGCGACGATCGTACCGACCACGCCCCTGTCCTCGCCGGCGCCGTAGTCGGCCGTGTGCCGGGTCCGGGCGCAGATCAGGTACGATCGCGCCGGGTCGTACCCGCCGCACCCGAGAATCACGTCGCCTCGGCGGTACTGGTGGGTCCGCCGCGCCGGCGCGATCGCGCTCGAAAACGGGCCGAACGCGACCGAGTTGCGGTCGGCCCAGCCGACTTTCGCGCCCGCGAGCGTCGCAGGATCGGAAAATCGAGCCCCCGGGGCGACCTCGACCGTCACCTCGCCTGCGGTCGTCAGGAGCCGGACGTTCGCGGTCGCGGCGGCCTCGGTTGTCGAGGGGCGAATCACGGCGACGGCGAAGCGGGGGTCGAGGCCCTCGCAGAGGTCGCCGAGTGTGGCGCCGTCCGGGAGCTCGCGGCGAGCGCCGTCGTGCTGGATCGTCGGCATCGCGGCCTCAGGCGGGGCTTCCGGCGGTCATGACCCGGCGCTCTTCGTCAGTCAGATGTTCGAGGACCTCCGCGGTTGGGCCGATCTTGATGATCTTTCCGCCGCGCATGAGGGCGAGCCGGTCGCAGATATCGCGGACGAAGTCCATATCGTGGGAGACGACGATGAACGTCTCCTCCATCTCCTCGCGGGCNNTGGAGGATCGAGTGCTTGACATCGATCTTGGTGATCGGGTCCATCGTCCCCGTCGGCTCGTCGAGAATGACCAGCATCGGCTCGCGGATCAGCACCTGGGCAAGGGCGACGCGGTGCTTCTCGCCTTCCGAGAGCTGGCTGGGCAGCCGGTCGAGCACGGCACGGCTTTTCTCGTCCGAGAACCCGGCCATCCGGAGCGTCACGATCGCCTTCCGCATCGCGAGTTCCTTGGGGAACTCGAGGCCGATCGCATCGGTCAGGTTGTCGAGGACCGTGCGGTGGGGGAAGAGGTCGTATTCCTGGTGGAGGAGGCCGATGTAGCCCTTGGCCCGGCCGCGGTTCTCGATCCCGGGCTTTGTCATATCCACCCATTCATCCCCGACGCGGATGTTCATCTCCCCGCCCGTCGGCTCGATGATCCCCGCGATAATGCGCGAGAGCGTCGTCTTGCCCGCGCCGGAGCGGCCGATGATGCCGAAGATCTCGCCGCGCTTGACGTCGAAGCCGACGCCGTTGACCGCCCGGACAACGCCGCGGTCGACGGAGATGTAGCGCTTCATGACGTCGCGGGCGACGAGGAGGTTCTCGCCGAGGTCGGGTTTTTCAAAGGCCTCGAGGTCGGCATAGTCCTGCATGAACCGCGCCACGACCTCGGCGGGGTTGCCCAGGGCGATGACCTCGCCGTTCTCCAGCAGCAGGGCCCGGTCGGCCAGGCTCTCGATCACATTCGAGAAATGCGAGGTCACGACCATGCCCATGCCCTGGTCCTTGACCGAGGTCTTCAGCACGCCGTGGACGATGGCCGCCGTCTCGGGGTCGAGGGTGCCGGTCGGCTCGTCGGCAAAGAGGAGGAAGGGCTCCTTGGCGAGTTGCCGGGCCAGGACGACGCGCTGCTTCTCGCCGCCGGA
>DUGU01000045.1 GCA_013331215.1 Methanoregulaceae archaeon | reverse complement strand
GGGCGCTGCAGATGGTCGGGAACGATGCGGAGGTCGAGGTGGAGGTCCGGAACTTCGCCGGTACCGAGAAGTCCGTGCTGCTCGGAGTCACCGAGCGGCTCGAGTTCGTCGACGCGCCGGGGCACGCAGCGGACCTTGCCCGATACCGGGCGCGTGGCTACGCGATGCAGGACAATCAAATCCGGATCGTCACGGACCGCCCGATGGAGGTCGTTGAGGTCCACCCGCCATCTGTTAACGCCGTGAATATGGCAGGGGTGACGGTGGAGTACTACCCGCCGCCGCCAGCGATGGGTTGAGCATGGCGCGGGCTCGATCTTCTTTTTCACCCTTCCTGTAGTGTGAATCGCGGAAGGTGTCGGTGGGCGAATGTACAAACAGATATCGTCGATAGTTTATCGTTGAAGAGATGGTGCCCCAGCCCGGATTGTATATCTTCTCGGTTCAATTTCGTTGATGCTGATCGCCAATACTATCTCGTTCCGGCATCATGCGGGTATCACTCGGGTATAAAAACTCGCCTCTCATTCCATTCTCCCAATCTGCCGGACCGGATCGGCTCGCCCCTCCTTCGCACAGAGAGCCGTGTTCGCAGCGGTGGGCCGCCTGCCCGTCCTGCAGCGGGCGAGGAAAAGATCGAATGGAGAGAGGTGTCGAGCCGGGTCGGCCTGATCCGGCCGAGCACCCCGCATGCGGCCCGCGTATGGGGATGGGACATGCACGGTTCCGTATTGACCCTGTATCTCATCTGTCGTGGCGATGATCCATCCTTATCCCGCACACCTCCCGTCAGGACTTCGCTCTCCGATCTCCGACCGTACGGGGACGGCACCCGTCATCGATCCCCAAGCGGGGATCGGCGTTCAGCCGACCGTTTCGACACGGCCGGGTAGGAGAAAGTTAGTATTACGATCGATAAAAATTTTCCTAATTGTTATTACAAAATTTGACTTACGTATCACAACTACAACGATACGCGCAGGCGGTTCCGATGCCGCCGAATCCTTCCCGTCCATCGTTCATCGTCTGTCATTCGCGCGCAGTGGTCCGACAGCCGGAATGGCGCGGGCCTGTCCCGGGCACGACATCCCGGCGGGAAAAGCCCGTGGCCGCACCTTCTACAGCCCCACCCCCTTCCGCACCCTCAGGGGCCCGGTGGCACTCCTACCGGGGTGAAGGATGATTTTTAAGAGCGTCGCCCGTTCCAGTACAACGACCATCGCCGTCATCTCCTTCGGGAAGGGGAAGCGGGAGGGACAGAGGTATGCAATCGCGCGAAAACGGTCCGGGAAACGTCGTCGTCTCCTGGACGGGAGGAAAGGACGGGTGCTACTCGTACTACAGGGCGATGACCGAAGGATGCCAGGTCACGCACCTCCTGAATTTCAGGAACGCCGGAAAGTAGGGTTCCCACGATATCAACCCGGCGGTCATCCGCGCCCAGGCCGAAGCGCTCGGCATTCCTCTCGTCCAGCTGGACTTCGTTTCGTATGAGCGGGCATTCAAAGAGGTCGTCGGAAACCTCCGGGCAGGCGGAGAACGGATCGTCGACCGGCACGACGGACGCATCCGCGTCGAGTCGACGCCCGGCGCGGGCTGGACCTTCGTCTTCACACTCCCCCTGCATGAGGCATGGTCTGTTCAGTGGTCGTGTTGATCGTCATTGATGGGGGTCGGTCGAATGCAACGTCACGATCCCGGCAACGGCTGGGGCACAGCGTCCGAACTCGATCCGTTGATAAGATAGGGATCCCGCTCGGCAGCGAATGACGAAGAGGAACGCGGCCGATCCCTGGCAGTGCGGGGGGCGGTGATGTCCAGATCCTGGAGCGCCTGGCGAAGTACCGAGGCTGGCGAATGAAATGCCGCGTCGCATCCGGACCCGGCACGGAGATCCTTTCGCGATCCGAGAGAAAAATGGCAGATCAGGGGGCACCGGCCCGGCTGAAGGCTTTGATGCCGAATCCCAGGCCCAGCACGACGGCGAGTGCGACGAGAATGCCGCCGGCCATCAGGGCGACATCCGTCAGCTTTCCCGCCCCCTCGAGCGTGTAGTCGGGGAACGGGGCGCTGTACGCGAACGAGCCGGGGAGGATGGCCTCGTCGATCTCGGCGTCCGGGTTCGCGGGCGCCGTCAGCTCTTTCTGACCCTGCGTGATCAGGGCCGTGCTGTCGAGCCCGTCGGGGTCGGACGAGGCGAGGAAGACCGCGGCAACCCCGACGACGAGCGCGAGTGCGGCCCCCACGGCGATCAACTGGTAGTTGACCTTCATGCCGGCACCCCCGCCGAGCTGTCCAGGATATCCGGACGCGCAGTCGCAATCAGCTTGATGACGACGGCCGTGATACCGGCCTCGATCACGCCGATCAGGGCGTGGTAGATGCCCATGCTCACGAGGCCGGGACCGAACGGGAAGGTGCCGGCGAACGCGAGCTCCACCGCGGCGGCGAGTGCGGGGATGAAGCAGGCGAGCCAGGCCGCCCCCGCCGCGGACGCGAGCATGCTCTTCGTGAGCCCCATCAGTCCCTGGTAACTGTAGTACCCGACGAAGCCGCCGATCACGCCCATGTTGACGATGTTCGCGCCCATGGTCGTGAGTCCGCCGTCGCCGAAGAGGACGCCCTGCACGATCAGGACGAGCGAGAGGACGAAGACGGCCGCAAACGGCGACCCGAGCACGATCGCGACGAGCGCGCCGCCGACGAGGTGGCCGCTGGTTCCCATCGTGACGGGGATGTTGAAGGCCTGGAGCGCGAAGACGCCGGCGGCCAGGACGGCCAGGAGCGGTACTTTCTCGTCGCTCATCTCCCGCCTGACCCAGCGGAGTGCGAGCGCGATGAAGACGAGCGCGATCAGCCAGTAGACGGCTGCCTGCCCGATCGGAATGAATGAGTCCGGGATGTGCATGGTATCACCTCAGTGTTACTATTATGATCGATCGTAATACTTCTTCAGTGAAAAGTATTCCGATTTGTTATCCTGGACGATCTCGATCCGGAATAATGGCGAATCGACCAGTCCCGGAGAACGCTGATGTAAAAAGCCGATCGGTGTCGGCACCGCCGAAGCCGGGCAGGGTGTCCACGTTCTCCTTTACCTTGCCCGCCCGCAAGAGACGACGGAATTTCTAACGAGGTCCGAGGCGACGGCGCCCGCCGCCCGGGACAAGCCGGGATTACGAACTCCTCAGTATGGTGACCGGGATCTCGACCCCGCTCTGCCGGGAGTACTCCTCGACGCGCTCGACGACGCGCCGGACCATCCCGCCGTTTGTCAGGATCGCGGTATTTTCACCGAGGAGCGCCCTCAGGATGCATTTATCGACGACCCCGTAGGTGAAGTGGAGGGGGATCTCTTCGTCCGCAGCCCGCTGTTTGGCGCGGGTGCCCATCGCGCCGATCGAGATCCCCGGACGCGCGGCGCACCATCCGGCCAGCCCCCCGTCATCGGGTGCGTCCACATCGTGGACTGCGATGGTGCCGGGGGAGGCCCGGCAGCGGGTCTGATTGCAGACCTGGTCGATCACCTGCAGTATGTCGAGCACGGAGAACGGCCTCCGCGTCGGCAATGCAAAGCCCCTCTCACTCAGCTCATGGTAGATGTCGAGCAGTAAGGGGGTTGAGAGATGGGCCCTGCGCACCAGTTCGCGGTCGCCAAATGCGATCTCGGGGAAGCCCTCCTGGAGGATCATGCCATCCACCATCAGGATCGCACGGTGTGCCCATGGGTAGGCGAGCTCTATGTCGTGCGTCGAGACGACAATTGTCTTGCCCTGGGAGTTCAGCTCGTCGAGCAGCTCCATGATCTCCTCCGATCCCCTGGGATCCAGGCTGCTTGTCGGCTCGTCAAAGACGAGTACCTCGGGCTCCATGGCGAGCACGCCGGCGATGGCCACCCTCTTCTTCTCGCCGCCGGAGAGCCGGTGCGTCGGCCGGAGGTCGAACCCCTCGAGGCCGACGGCCCTGAGCGCCTCCCGGACCACGCGCTTCACCTCGTCTTCGGGAAGGCCCAGGTTGGTCGGGCCGAACCCCACGTCCTGGTAGACGGTCGGGGCCACGATCTGCTGGTCCGGGTTCTGGAGGACGAAGCCGACGCGCTTTCGGAGCGTCCGGAGCGACCTCGCGTCGTACAAGATCGGCCGGCCGTCGTACAGCATGGTCCCCGCATCCGGGCGGAGCATGCCGTCGAACATCATCAGGAGGGTCGATTTTCCTGCGCCGTTCGGGCCGACAATCGCGATCTTCTCTCCCCGGCGGACATGGAAACTGATGCCCCGGATCACTTCGTCTCCACGCAGATAGCGGTACCGGATGTCTCGTGCTTCGAGTATGATGCTGGTCATGGTATTCCTGAGATGATCGTTATCTTCCCGGTCAGGACGACGAGGATCGACGAGACGATGAGGAATCCCGCCACCGCGAGCGCGGGCCGGAGCTCGACGGGCCTGACCGCGCCGAGGACGACGAGCTTCCCGTCGTAACAGCGCAGGTCCCGCGCCCGGATCAGGTCCTCCCCCGCGTTCCAGCTGGCGATGAAGACGACACCGCAGAGGGTGGCGAGCGACCGGATCGACTCCCGTCGCGTCGAGTACCCCAGGCGCATCACCTGTGCGTGATAACACTGGACGAGCTGGTCGAGCAGGATGAAGATGGTCCGGTAGACGATCGTCACCAGTTCGACCAGGACCTCGGGCAGACGGCACTGCCGCATGACCACGAAGAGGTCGGTCATGGGCGTGGTGAGGGCGATAAAGAGCAGTGCGGACATGCCGCCGAGCGTCCTGCAGAAGATGAACAATCCCTGGTTGATACTCTCGATGGTGATCGAGAACGAGAGCCACGGCAGGGGCTGCCAGCTCCAGAGGGCGTCGCTCCCTCCCGAGATCAGGACGATCGCGGCCACGCTCAACAGCGCAAATGATACGGGGGCCACGAAGAGCTCCCCGTAGGTGTACGGGTCGATCCGCGCGAGGAGCAGGATCGCGCCACTCACCACGATCGCGATGAAGAGCGGTGCGACGTACCCGGTCGAGACGAGGGAGAGGAGGAGCGCACCCAGTCCCGCCGCCAGTTTCAGGGAGGTGTTCACCTCCCTCAACGCGTTCGTCTGGGCGATATCCTCCAGGAGTTGCTCAAACATTCGTGTCGAGGTTGTGTGCGGGAGCGGGGGCGACCCCGTACCGACGCTGCGCCCGCCACGAGCCGAAGACGTATCCGAGCACGATCCCGCCGACCGCGGCCTGAAGCGTGAAGAGGGCCGATTCGATCTCGCCGCTCGGCGGGACCCACTGCGGGATCAGCGGGTGGAAGTCCTCCTCGGGGATGCCGGTGATCTGCGATATCTGCTGGGAACCCCTGGTGTCCGACCCCGCGAACTCGGCCGTCGGATTCATCATGGTCGTCGCGAGGAACACCCCGACGTACGTGAGGACGGCAACTACGGCAAGGACCTCGAGCCAGTGGTTACGCAGCATCGGCCAGCCCCCTCTGTGTTGCGACGATCTTTTCTTCCGGGAAAATATGCAGCCGCACCAGGATGTCCGGCTTCATCTGGACGATGTACTTGAAGACCAGCGCAAGGATCACGCCTTCGACGATAGCGAGCGGGATCTGCGTGACCGCGAAGATCCCCATGAAGACCACGAACGAACTGGCAACCCCGCCGACCGCGGCCGGATATGCCAGCGCCAGTTCCAGGGAGGTCGTGACGTAGGTCAAGAGGTCCGCGAATGCACAGACGAGAAACACGGTGAGGAACATGTTCACCTGCGTGTTCCTGAGCGCCCGGTAGATCGCGTAGCCGACCAGCGGCCCCACGATCCCCATGGACACGATATTGGCTCCCATGGTCGAGAGCCCGCCATGCGCGAGGAAGAGGCTCTGGAACAGGAGCACGACCGCCGCCACGACAGCGGTGATCCACGGTCCGAAACTGATGGCGGAGAGGCCCGTCCCCGTCGGATGGGAGCAGCTGCCCGTGACCGAGGGGAGTTTCAGGGACGAGAGGATGAAGATGAATGCCCCGGTGACGCCGAGCAGTGCCAGGGCTTCACGATCGGTTGCCAGGATCCTCTTCAATTGGAAGAGGCCGAGACCGAGGCACGGCAACGCAATCAACCACCAGACGACGCACCAGATAGCAGGGAGAAATCCCTCCATGATATGCATGAATGCAAATGTACTTGTATTAACTAAAATAAATTTGCTTTTGTTTCTCCAGCCCCCGAACGGATCCGATCCTCCTCGAACAGGCCGTCAACGAAGAAGTCCTCCGATGCCGGGCACGCCGTCGCGCAGCGACTGCAGGCTTTGCGGCGCAATGGTCGATACGACGGTCTCGAGCGGTGCCATCCGGGTCGAGTCGACGCCGGGCGAGGGGTCGACCTTCTTCTTCACCCTGCCGG
>DUGU01000077.1 GCA_013331215.1 Methanoregulaceae archaeon | reverse complement strand
GAGTGCGGCCCCGACAGCTCCCGTCACCGAGAGGAACGCAGACCCCGAGAGGGCCGCCACCGCAAGGAGACGGTAACGGGGGTCGTTCATGTTTCCTCCGGGTCGAGCCGGCCGCCGCGTATCCGCCAGCGGGCCGTGACATGAGACAGGTGGAGGTCGGCATGGGTCATAGCGATCGTCACCCCCGGGCGAGTGCCGAGGGCCCGGCCGAGCGCGACCCGGCCGGGGACGTCGAGCGGGGCAAAGGGCTCGTCGAGGACGAGAAGATCGGCGTCAGTGGCGAGCGCGCACCCGAGCACGAGCCGCTGCTGCTCGCCCCGCGAGAGGCGGAACGGGTCGAGGGCCCCGCGGCCAGCGAGTCCGAGACGATCGAGGAGGGGTTCCGCTGAGAGCCCCCATGACGTAACCTCGTCCTCGACCGTCGCTCCGGTCAGGTGGTGCCAGGGCGACTGGCCGACCCAGAGGCGCCGGGAGACGCCCTCGAGGCGGATTGTCCCGGACACGGGAGCGAGGCCACCCGCGAGCGCGAGAGCGAGCGTGGACTTACCCGTCCCGATCCGGCCGACGACAACGTGGAGGCCGGGACCGAAAACGGCATCGGCATCGAGCCGGAACGGACCCCGCTCCAGCACGATCCGGTCGAGAACAACGGTGGTCAAGCCGCGCACTCCCATCCTTCGAAGAGTGCGAGCGCCGCTGGTCCGGTGGCGGCGACCCTCCCCGCCTCGAGCGCGATTGAGTGGTCCGCCCATGCCGCCAGTGCCGCGTCGTGCGTGGACCAGAGGACGTACCGCGCGCCCGCAGCGCGGATGGCCGGGAGGAGTCCGATCAGGCTCTCGCGGTCGAGCGCGCCGTCGAACTCGTCGAGAACGAGGACCGCGGGGCGGCCTGCGAGCCCGGCGGCGAGGGAGACCACAAACTGTTCGCCACCAGAGAGGGACCGCGTGGATCGGTCGAGCAGGTGTCGGGCATCGACCGCGTCGGCTGCCTCCTCGACGCGCTGTGCCACCTCGCACGGAGCGAGACCGGCGAAGCGGCCGCACGAGGCGAGCTCGTCTGCGACTCTCGAGAAGATGAGCGAGGACCCCGGGAAGGCCGGGACGAGGGCTGTGTCGGCCTCCCGAGGGGGCCGGCCGTCCACGAGCACCGCCCCCTCGTCGGGAAGGAGGAGGCCGCAGCAGAGCTCGAGGAGCGTGGTCTTGCCCGCGCCGTTCGTGCCGATCACGGCGGTCAACCCCGCAGGGATCGCGAGCCTTTCCACCCTGAGGTTCCGGACTGAAACACCGGCGAACTCGATCATGATGCCTCGAGCCGAGCGCCGAGCGTGTACGCGACCACGGTCTTGAGCGCATCGCCGGGCAGGAACGGGAGCGCGCCCACGGCGACGGCGGCCGTGATCGGCATCCCGGTCGAAACGGCGAGCCAGGCCGCCCCGAACGCGTAGATGGCGAGCCCCGCCAGGACGAGACCCGCCATGCGGACCGGCCGTTCGCGGCGTTCGTACGCGAGCCCGGCGACGAGCCCGGCGGCCACGAACCCGACCATGAATCCCCCCGTGGGACCGAGGAGGACCCCGACGCCGGCGAGGCCGTTGTGAAAGACCGGGAGACCGAGGGTGCCGAGGACGAGATAACAGAGGGGCGGGAGGAAACCCCAGCGTCGAAGCAGCATCCCGGAGAGCAGGACGAAGAGAGTCTGGAGCGTCAATGGAACCGGCACGAACGGGATCGAGACCCAGGCCCCGGCCCCGATCAGGGCAACGAGGGTCGCGGTCAGGGCCACCCGCTCTGCCCGTGCTGCGTCACCGAACATCGTCAACCTCCTTGAAAAATTTGGTTGACGAAACAGATGAAGCCATCCGACGCTGCTGAGAGGGAAAAGAGGGTCAGGTATGGGAGAGATCGCCGGCGATCACCCGCTCGACACGGCCGTTCTCCTTGCGGATGAGGAGAGCCCCGTACTCGTCGATGTCGATCGCTTCCCCCTGGAACGACTTCGTGAGCGTGTGGACGTGGACGTGCTGGTCGAGCGTACAGGACATCGACCGCCACTCGCGCAGGATCGCGTCGTACTCCTGCGACTCGAGGAGGTCGTAGTGCCGCTCGAACTCGCGAAGGAGGCGGGCCAGAAACTTGGCCCTGTCGACCTTGTGTTCGAGCTCGGCCTGGATCGTCGTGACCGCCCGCTGAAGCCCGGGCGAGAGTTCGTTCGGGTCTATGTTGACGTCGATCCCGATCCCGAGGAGGCAGTAATGGATCGTGTCGGCCTCGGCCGCGAGCTCGAGGAGGAGGCCCGCGACCTTCTTGTCCCCGATGTAGATGTCGTTCGGCCACTTGATCATCGCACCGAGGTCGAACTCGCGGCGGATCGCCCGGGCGATCGCGACCGCGCCGGCCATGGTGATCATGAAAACGTGGTCGATCGGGATCGTCGGCTTCAGGATGATCGTGATCCAGATGCCTCCTTCGGGGGAGACCCAGGCCCGCCCGAGGCGGCCGACGCCGCCGGTCTGCTCCTCGGCGAGCACCACCGTGCCGTGGAGCGTGGCCGGATCGCCGCCGGCGGCGAGCCACCGGGCCACATCGTTCGTGGACGGCGTGGTCGGAAGGTAGGTGATCTGCTTCCCTATCACGCGGGTCTTGAGGTACTTCTTCACCTCGTACGGGAGGAGGCGGCCGCTGCTCTGGACGAGCGTATACCCCTCTTTCTGCGACGCGAGGATCCCGTACCCCTGCTCCCGCAGCTCCTGGATCTGCTTCCAGACTGCCGCCCTCGTCACGCCGAGCCGCTCTGCGAGCACCTCGCCCGAGACCGGGCCGTTCGCCTCCTCGAGGAGACGGATTGTCCGGTAAAGAGATTCCTTCATATGGTCGACCCCCGGCGCGGCCCCTCGGCGGAGCAGGTTTCGGTGCCGCAGACCTCCCGGTTGATCGAGGCATGGCGGTCCATCAGTTCCGCCAGTTCGAAGATTCCCGTGATATCCACAACGCCGATCGCGGCGATCGCCTCTCCTGCCGAATCGCGGATCGGGGCGACCACCACCGGCGTGCCCTGGTAGGTCCCCGTGCTCGGGACGACGCGCCGGAGCTCGTTCGCGGCCAGCACCTCCTCGAGTACGGGGCCCGAGTACGACTCGTCCACGATTCGTCCCCCCTCGATCCGGAGGCCGGGGCGATCGCGGGATCGGGCGGTCACAGGCAGGCGATTGAGGAGCTCGTGGAGCGCCATCATGATCGGTCGGAGTGCGCGGGCGTCGGCCGCGGCGGAGATCTCGTACGTCTCCAAGGGCTCACCTTCTCGTTCTGATCGTTGACGGACAGTTAAAATAAGGTTTCGTACGTCGCGCCGATGGCGTCGCTATCCCCCGAAACAGAAGGTCGGGAATCAGCATTCGCCTGTAGGCCTTCGCTGCGAAGGCAGCGCTGCCTCCTCTATCGGGATCACTCAATCGATCGTCCGCGATTCAGGCTGCCGGCAGGGTGAAGAAGAAAGTCGAGCCCTCACCCGGCCTCGACTCGACCCATAGGGCCCGCGCTGCTGGAAACGCAGGGTAGCTGTCACGGTGAGAAGAGATAAGTATCCACCTCCGTGACATTCAATCACCATGTTGGACCGGCGATCCGTTCCCATCTCCATCGCGGTCATCCTGGTCCTGCTCCTTATCGTGCTCCCCGCTGGGGCGGTCGCCGTGGGCAAAGGCTCGTCGACGGCGCAGGGAACGGCAGCATCATCTGCGGAGGCCAGTTGCGGAACGAAGATGTCGGCTGTCGCACCTCCGGAACAAACTCCACAGCCGGCCGACAAAGAGACAACGGACCGCGATATCTCTACCGTTCCGACCTCCTCGACGAAACCGACGACGGAGACGAAGGCTGTCGTAGTTACGACCACTGCACCGGCGTTGGGGAACAACCGCCCTGAGAACAACGACAGCCGCGGGAGCGGGGACGAAACGGTCCGCACCCGAGATGCGACGACCTTACCGACGGCAACCCCATCCGTCATCCCCTCGGCCGGCAGCGGTGCAAGGACAGAGGGCAACGACCCCGGGAAGGCAGCCGGGGGAAGCGCCTCAACATCCGACCGTACCGCGGTTCCGACAGCGACGACGACCAGCTCAGGCCCGACCCAGGCGAGGACCAGCGGTGACGGCGCCGGGCAGGGCAGCCCTGATGGGAAGGATGCGACGACAGCGTCAACCGCCGAGGCGAAGACCGGGAACACCGCGACGGCTGCTCCCCCTGACGCCCCCGCGGCCATCCATGCCGCCGGCGGCTCCGGGTCGGCTGGCGCCGGGCAGTCGCCGCAGACAGTGGACATTGCGACCAATGGCGGCGGGACCACCGAGGGGACGGGCTGGCCGCTGGCCGGCCCCAATGGTGCGGATCAGGCATTCTCCGACCCGGCGGAGCCATCGGCGGCTGGGAACGGCGGGCTCTCCGGGGGGATCGGCTCCAATCGCGGTCCGGGACCCGGATCATCGATTGCGGCTCCCGGAGCGGCCAGCGGCGTCACAGTGTGCCCGAAAACGAGCATCGCCGGGCCGGGAGGCCCGAGACCTACCACCGTCACCGGCGTCGCCGGCAACCGCCCCCAGGAACAGGTAAATCGGTCGGGGATCGCATCCGGCCACGGCGCTGGTGCTGGCAACGTTGCCGCCCATGGCGGCCCGTTCCCGACGGTCTCGCCGTCTCCGTTCAACATGTATGCGTCCCGCCCGGGGTCGGAGGTCGGGGCGGCGCGGGCAGCCCGCTCGGGCGACCCCGGTGACGACGGTATGCGCGGCGATCCCCGTCCGCAGAACGCCGGGCGGGAGAGGGGACCGCCCGCTCTCCCTGCCGCGGCCCCGGTGCGAACCGGGCTCGAACCCTTGAGCCAAGGGCCCGGCGAGAGCGGCGGCGGGCGCGGCCGGAGGGATCTTCCGGCGCTCCCCTCAACGGCAGAGACGAATGACGGCGTCCCCGACCCACTCCTTCTCCTTCGGTTCCTGCTCTTCCTCGGATATCGCCGTATCAGGCCCGGCAATGTCCTCGACCACCCGATGCGGCGGGACCTCGCCTCGGCCATCATGGCCGACCCCGGGCTCGACCTGGCCGGGTGCGTCGCGGTCACCGGCGCCAACCGCGAGACCCTCCGGTACCACCTCGCCCTCCTCGTCTGCGCGGGCAAAGTCATGGAGGAGACACGGAACGGGTCAGTCCGGTACTTCCCGCACGACCCAACGCTGACCTCGTCCCACCGCGCTGTGCTCCACCTCGATCGGAACCCGAGTCTCGCTCCGCTCCTCCATCACATCAGGGATGAACCTGGGATCTCCCGGAAGGACTTGGCAGAGCGCCTCGGCGTGGCCGGCCCCTCGGTCAACCGGCAAGTGCAGCGGCTCGTCGATGAGGGACTCGTCGAGCGCCGCCGCTGCGGCCAGTCGCAGCGGTACTGGCTGACCCCGGACGCCGCCCGGGCGTTCGCGACGATCGCGATGGCAGAAGCTCCGCATGATGGTGTGATACAGACCCGCGATCGGGCATCGGCGTGAGGACCGGTCCGTGACCGGCGGAAAGAAAAGTGGTGGAAGGGTCTAGCGGCCCTGGCCGCTCTGGTGCTGGCCCTGCAGGGCGAAGCGCTTCCCGTTCTCGGACGGGGCCGTCTGGTTGAGGCGGGTCCGGTCACGCACCTGGGCGCGGTCCTGGTCGCCGTCACAGATCTGGTTCGTCTGGCAGGTTCCATCGCGGAGCTGCGTGCGGTCCTGGTCGCGGGTCTGGTCGCCAAGGCAGGTGCCGTCACAGGTGCCGGCGCCGGCGGAGGCGTTTCCGGCCCATTCGGGGGCGCCCTGGGAGAGGTCCTTCGGTCCCAGCGGCGACGACTTCGGGCCGAATCCGTTCGAGAACCCGGCAGCGAGGGCCGCGCTCGGGATCAGCACGAGCGCGACCAGCGCGACGGCCGCGAGGAATGTGTATCTTCGTTGCATAGTTGACGTATCCTGTCTCCGGGCCGGAGGGGTATCCGCCCGGGGACAGGAAGAACGTCTGCAGGAAGACAAAAACGATCTCTGACAGTTGGAGCTACTTTTTCAGACGATCGACTGTGAACGGGGACGGGTCGCATGCCCGCTCAATCGAGGCGACACTGCCTCCCGGGTCGGTTATCAAAATCCGCCACGCCGGCAGCTTCCGCTGGCATTCCTCGTCTCCGGCCTCATCGGGATGACCCTCTTCCTCACGGCCACGGCCGTCTCGCCCGCCATCTTCCCCTGGGAGGGGTCGGCGAAGACCCTTGAGCGGCTCGTGTCCTGCCCGGTGACGATCGAGGCGATCGTCCTCGGCGACATGATCGCCTCAGTCCTCCTCGGTGTCGGGATCACGGCCGTCACGATGGTGCCGCATCGGCGGACCATGCCGCGGAGGATGTGACGAAGGGAGCCCTCCCGCATACTTTTTAATATTACGTCTGAGAAGGGAGTCATATGAAGGATACAGAAAAAATTGTAATCCCACAGGGCGTCTGGGACTTTCACGGACATGTCTGCCCGTTCATGCCGATCGGGTACCGAATGGGGCTCATCGCCATGCGCGAGCTCGACGTCGGCCATGTCGGCGACCACGGGGCCATGGGCCTCTCCGAGATGGGCGTCGGGCACCCCCAGACCTGCATGATCGACGGCTTCATGGCCGTCACGGGCTGCACGTACGGCAAACTGATGATGGAGCGGCTCAACTACGGAAAGGTCGCCTGCCTCCTCGTTGCTCCGGGGAGGGGAGCCGTCCGGGTCTATCTGAGATCGGACTTCCAGGACACGCTCGGCAAGCAGGAGTTCTTCGCCTACCGGAAGCGGGGCGTCGAGCCGTCGCAGATCCCTGCGGAGGTCACGAATGCAGTCGTCGATCTCGTTCTCTCCGCACCGGACGAGGAGATGTTCGAGGTCACGCGCCTGCCGGAGTTCACCTTCTCCCACCCGAAGGGCTCCTTCGCGAAGACCAAGTGCAGCAACTGCGGCGAATACGTCTTCGAACGCTACGTCCGGATGGTCGACGGCAAACCGCGCTGCATCCCGTGCTCGGGGTATGACCAGACCTGGGCGAACGTCCTCAAGGGAATCCAGTAGCGCACGCCATGGACCCCCTCTGGATCGCGATCGGAGCGGTCTTCCTCGTCTCGATCGTCTTCTCCATGTTCGGGCAGGGCGGCGGGTCGCTCTACACCCCGATCCTCTTTCTGCTGGGCTATGCCGCCCTGACCTCGATCTCGACCTCGCTCGCGCTCAACCTCTTCACGGCGCTCACGGCCTCGGTCGTGTACTACCGGTCGGGGCTGGTCGACGTCCGGTTCGCACTCTGGTTCGTGCCGGGCATCTGTCTCGGCGCATTTCTCGGCGGGGTCATCTCCGCGTACATCGACCCCGAGCTCCTGATGTGGCTCTTCGTCATCTTCCTCGTGGGTGCGGGAGCACGGATGATCTCAACGTACTGGGAGAAGGGGGCGGTCGAAGGATCATGCCCGGTCCGATACCCGACCTGGATGTACGCCCTGATCGTGGTCTTCAGCTTCGTGGTCGGCATCATCTCCGGACTGCTGGGAGTCGGCGGCGGGATCCTGATCGTACCCTTCCTGATCTTCCTCTGCCGCTACCCGACGAAGAACTCCGCCGGGGTGGTCAGTTTTATTGTGATCTTCTCGTCCCTCTTCGGCGTGGCCGGCCACCTGACGACGGGAGCCCTCGACATTCCCCTGATCGTTGGTGCCGGGATCGCCGTCGTGATCGGCGCAACGATCGGCGCTCGGAGCATGGTGAAGCTCCCGGGGGGGTACATCAAGGTGGGGTTCGGCGTGATCCTCTGGGTCTTCGCGATCCAGCTGATCCTCAAACTGACCCATCTCCTGTAAATATTTTTAGTGGCGTTAGCGGCGTTCACGCGGCGTCGGAAACGCCCCGTACTTGCCCACCTATTTCTCCGACCTCGCCGCGCTCGCTGCCTTCTCGCTGCTGCTCACCGCTGTCATGGTGGTGCTGCACCGGCGCACACTGCCACGGGGGATGGAGAGCCGGACCGAGTCCGGTTGTCCCATCGCCCCTCCGGCTGGATCGGCATACCGGTCAGGTCGATGCATTCTCCCCCCACCGTCAAACCAGCTCAGAAAACCGGGATTATTTCGGCACCCCGCGACCGATCCCCCAAGGTGACTCTGCCCCAGGCCAACCCGACAACCGGAGAGGTGACGGGCGAGGCGAAAGTCAGCGCCACGGCAGGAGCGGGGCGCCGGTCTGGAAACAGAGGCCGCACAGCCGCCGGCGCTCCGCGTGCTGCCCGGGCGGATCGTTCGACGGGTGCTGTCGCGGTCAACTGACGAGAGCCTGCAGAGACTGACCGTCACCGGCATTCTTATTCCATCCGCGAACGTTGAGGAATCCTTGCGCCGCGGAATCCAGAACGCCGTCGTGGATACCATTCTCCTGGTCGTGTTCGTCCCGTCCCTCGTCCTCTATTTCGTCCTCCCCTCGGGCGGACGGGGAGCGGGAACGTTTCTCTCTGTGCAGCGGTCGACCTGGGCGACCGTACACGACTACGCCGGCCTCCTCTTCATCGCGCTCCTCGTCCTCCACCTCGTCCTTCACTACCGGTACCTGCGCCACCTCGACCGGCATCTCGCAGGATCGCGCGGTACGTCGGAGGGGGAGGGATAGGCGGCTCGCGGATTGCGGCCGCAAGGGGTCTGCAGCTGAGAGCGGCCGTGAGATCTTCCCCGAATGCCCGAGCGCCGCTCGGACCCTCGATTATTCACCATGCATGAATGCTCGGATTGCGATTGTATACATTGGCTGCCGGTAAGAGAAAAACCGCTGATCCGGGGTGGCAATCTTTTTTGCGGCTGCTTCCTGATACCGACCCATGTCCATCGGAACGGCGCGCCAAGGCGCGAAACGCCCCGTCCTCGTGACGGGCACGGCTCTCCTGGCCCTGCTCGCCAATCTTGTCGGTCTCCTCGTCGGGGTCACGGTCGTGCTTCCGCACCTGCTCTACATTCCGATCGCGCTGGCCGGCTACTGGTATCCCCGCCGCGGCCCCCTGATCGCGGTCGCCATCGCGGCCGCATACGCCGCCATGGCCCTCATCGTGACTCCGTCGGAATGGCTCTCGATCGGGGCCCGTGTCGTCACCCTTGTCGTGATCGGAGCCCTGATCGCATACCTCTCGCGCCGGCTCTCGTCCGAGAGGGAGCGCTACCACGGGCTCTTCGACCACTCGGTCGCCGGGATCCTGGTCGTGGACGGCGATGGCGTGATCCGCGACGCGAACCCCCGGGCGGTCGCGCTCATGGGCCGCGGCGAGGGCGAGCTCGAGGGGACGCCCCTCGCCTCGGTCTCGGACGACCCCGCGTTCGCGGCCGGGTTCCTGGCCGCCGCCGCCCGCGGGCCGGTGAAGGAGGTCGGGCTCGACCTGATCCATGCCGAGCGCCGATCGGTCCACTGTCTTGCCTCCGGCGCACCGCTCGGCAACGGCCTCACCGTCGTCACCCTTGCGGACGTGACCGAGGAGCGTATGGCCCGGGACGCACTTGCGGCAGCGAATCAGACGATGGCGTCACTCGCCATGATCCTCGACTGCGACCTGACGGGGGATGTCGTTGCTCTTGACGCCTGCCTTGTCAGGGCCCGGGAGACCACGGGCGATCCCGGAACCCCGGCGCTCCTCGAGAGGATCAGCGATCTGGTCGCGGCGGTCGCACGGCGCATCGCGGTTTCTCGTGAGTTCCGGCTCCTCGGGACACGGCCGCCGGCATGGCAGGCGGTCAGGGCCGCTCTCGATGAGGCCCGCACCCAAGTCGAGCCGGGCCCCGTTGCGGTCCGGATCGAAGTCGGGTCGCTCGAGGTCTACGCGGACCCCGCGCTTCCGGTCGCGTTCTACCAATTCCTGCACAACGCGACCCGTCCAAGTACCGGCGCGACCGCGGTCGAGATTACCGGCTCCCACGGCCCCGACGGCTGCCGTATTGTCATCGAGGACAATGGCATCGGGGTCCCACCCGGAGAGCGGGACGGTCTCTTCTCGCCGTCAGAGGGCAGATATGGACGCGGACTCTTCCTTGCGAGGGAGATCCTGGGGATCACCGGCATTCAGATCGCCGAGGAGGGGACGGGTACCGGCGCCCGGTTTGTGTTCACCGTGCCACCCGACGCATGCAGGATCACATGATCGTAATCAGCGTGATCGTTGGAGGGACCGCTCCGTCGACAACACCTGCGCGGCCCTTGACGGCCTCGACCTTCGGGGTTCCTGTCCGGGCTGCGTGCGGTCTGTACACGCTCCCGTTTTCGGCATCATCGGCCCCGGACTCGGGCCAGAGCGAGGGAGGAGAAACCTCACGACCGTAGTCAAAGACCGGTTCGTCGCCCGTGACCGGGACGTTCCCTAACGGGATTGTATGCCATGCGCTTCCCGTCGCGGACCGGGCGGCTGACGCGGAATCGACGGAATCGACGCAGGCAGATGAACCTCAGACTTGCTGTCTATACTCGACAGGCTCGAGGTACTCTCTCGTTGCTCGTCAATACGAGGGTTTCTCCAGGGTCGGATTCTTCTTTTTCCATCGCCTCACAACATTTATCCCCCTGATCCCGCATCAGAACCGGTAGAAACACGTGAACCGGATGCCGGAAGAGATAGGGGTTGGAGATAGTCGGATCGACTACCAGAGCATCGGCGTCGACGAACTGGCCCGGGTCCTCGACGTTCATACCGGGACCGGATTATCCGCAGAGGACGTCAGGGAACGGCACAGGAAATTCGGGTACAACGAGGTCGCGGAGAAGAGAGTCAATCCCTGGATCCGTTTCGCCGGACGGTTCTGGGGGCCGACCGCGTGGGTCCTCGAAGCGGTCATTCTGCTCTCGTTCGTTCTCGGGAACGACCTCGACGTGTACATCATCGTCGCCTTGTTGCTGTTCAACGCGGTTCTCGGCTTCTTCGAGGAGCAGAAAGCGTCGGGCGCCGTCAGGGCGTTGCAGCGAAAGCTGAGGGTCAACACCCGGGCATTGCGGGACGGGAGATGGCAGATGCTGCCCGCACGGGAACTGGTCCCGGGGGATGCGGTCAGGGTGCGGGCCGGAGATTTCATCCCGGCTGATCTGAAAGCGCTGGGCGGACCGCTCGAGGTGGACCAGTCGGCGCTGACCGGCGAATCGCTCCCCATTCGAAAAGAGCGATCCGACCTGCTCTTCTCGGGATCGATCATACAATCCGGAGAGGCGGACGCGCTCGTCGTCTCCACGGGAACCAGAACATATTTTGGAAAGACCGCGGAGCTCGTGCAGGTCGCAGAGCCGCGGCTCCACGCCGAGGAGGTCATCGCTCAGGTCGTGCGGTGGTTGCTCGTGATCGTCGGTGTGGCCTTAACAGTCGCGTTCATCGGGGCCGCATTGATCGGTATACCAGTGCTCACCGTCATCCCGCTGGCCCTCGTGTTGCTGGCCTCGTCCATACCGGTTGCATTGCCCGCCATGTTCACGATCACGATGGCGATCGGATCGATGGAACTCGCCAGACGCGGCGTGCTGGTCACACGGCTCAGTGCGGCGGAGGATGCGGCGACAATGGACACCCTCTGCTCCGACAAGACCGGCACGATCACGACGAATACGCTCTCCGTCGCCGGCGTTGCCCCGGCGAACGGGATGAGCGAGGAGGACGTTCTAAGGTATAGTACGCTTGCCTCGCTGGAAGCAGACCGCGATCCCATCGACCGTGCGTTCATCTCCGCCGCGTCGGACCGGCACGTCTCGATGAAAGGTTTCACACGGCGATCGTTCACCCCGTTCGACCCCCGGACGAGGAGGACCGTGGCGGTTGTGGAGTCGGGCGGGACGACAATCACCGTCGCGAAGGGCGCCGTGAACGTCATGGCGGACCTCACCGGCGCCGACCCGAACGAGCTCGGGCGCCAGGCTGGCGAGTTCGCGGCGAAAGGGTACAGGACGCTTGCCGTAGCGATGGGAAACGACGAACAATCCCTGCGAATGGTCGGGCTCGTCGCCCTGTACGACCGGCCGAGGCCTGATGCCAGAGCCCTGATCGGCGATCTGGGACGCCTCGGCGTCTCGGTCAAGATGCTCACCGGGGATGCGCTCCCGATCGCACGGGAGACGGCCCGGCAGGTCGGAATTCCGGACGCCATCATCACCGCGACCGAGTTCGGAACGAAGCGGAAGGGCGCGCCGGAGGCAGCGGCCCGGATCGCCGAACAGAGCAGCGGGTTCGCCGAGATCTATCCCGAGGACAAATACCTGATCGTCAGGAGCCTGCAGAGGATCGGGCATATCGTCGGCATGACGGGGGACGGCGTCAACGATGCACCGTCGTTGAGACAGGCCGAAGTCGGGATCGCCGTCAGCACGGCATCGGACGTCGCAAAAGGGGCGGCCAGTGTCGTGTTGACCGGGGACGGGCTGGAAAATATCGTCGATCTGGTCAGGGTCGGGAGGATGACGCACCAGAGGATGCTGACCTGGATCCTGAATAAGGTGGTAAAGACATTCCAGATCGTTGTCTTCGTCGTGGTGGCGTTTCTGCTGACGGGCCATTTCATCGTCTCGGTCTTCGACGTCGTGCTCCTGCTCTTTGTGGTCGACTTCGTCACGCTCTCCCTCTCGACGGACAATGTCCGGGGGTCGCCGAGACCGGACTCGTGGGAGATCTCGGGCCTTGTCAGGTCGTCCCTGGTCCTCGGCGTGCTCGTTGTCCTGGAGTCCCTCGGCATTCTCCTCATCGGGCTGGGGCCGCTGGGCCGTGCGAACGATTACGGAGCTGTACAGACGTTCTCTTTCGCCATTCTGTTCTACCTGGGCATGCTGACGGTCTTTGTTGTCAGGGAACGGGGGCATTTCTGGGAGTCCTTCCCGAGCATGCCGCTGTTCGCCAGCACCCTGATAGACATGATCGTGGTGACAGTCCTTGTCACGGTGGGAATTCCCGGCCTTGCGCCGATTCCCCTCGTCGACACGTTGACGGTTGCCGGCCTCTCCGTGTTCTTCAGTTTCGCGATCAATGACACTGTCAAATACCGCATGCTCGGGCGGAGGGATACCGGATCGGGGGCAGATGGGAACGGCTGAGGTGTGGGACGGTCGATTGGATTCTCGTCGAAACGATCGCCTCGCGCGGAGCGGGACCACTACAGGTACGCCTCCGAGACATACCTGCGCATCATCCGGTGGGTATTAAAATAGGTGATTATTTAATTAGTGCC
>DUGU01000280.1 GCA_013331215.1 Methanoregulaceae archaeon | reverse complement strand
ACAAGCGCAAAGATGTAGAGCTGGATCCCCGACATGACCGTGTTGAGGTTCGCGGTTCCCGCCAGCACGACCAGGGTCTCGAAGGCCATCTCCTTTCGCAGGATGCCGAAGAGGAGCGCGGTCGATGCGTACGCGGGCAGTCCGAGCAGCCCCTCCGAGATCGGTGCGAAGGCGGTCTGGAAAGCCGCGATCACGCCGTAGTACCCGAGCAGGCCGAGGACCACGCTGCTCGCGAGCAGCAGCGGCATCGCGATGTACAGGAACTCCTTGATCCGGAGCCAGGACTTGAGCAGGACCATGTCCGGCCGGGGCCGGCGGAGCGGCGCCATCTCCAGGACCATGCCCAGCTGCGGCCCGGGCGCGACCCGGCTCAGTACGAGCCCGGTCAGGACCACGATGACGAGCACGACGAGGTAGATCGAGAATGCGGCCGCGAGCGAGACGAACGAGGCGACGATCCCCGAGATCACGACCGTCCGGGCCGAGCATGGGACCATCGTGATCACGAACGCGGCGATGATCCGCTCGCGCCGCGTCGCGAGCAGGCGCGTGCCCATGATCGCGGGGACGTTGCAGCCGAACCCGAGGACGAGCGGAATGATCGCCTCGCCGTGGAGGCCCATCCGGTGCATGGCCCGGTCCGCGAGGAACGCGGCCCGCGACATGTACCCCGAGTCCTCGAGGAGCGAGAGCAGGATGTAGAACGTGAAGATGTACGGGAACGCGATCCCGAAGCCCGACTGGAGAGCGAGCACGACCGAGCGGAGCACCTCGGTCACGAGCGGGTCGAGGTCGAGGCCTGCGAGCGGCTGGAGCAGGAAGAACTGGAAGGCCTGGATGATGTACTCCTCGAGGACGCCGCCCACCAGGAAGACCACGAGCAGCATCGACAGGAGGACGCCGACCAGGATCGGGACGCCCGGGACGGTCCGGGTGAGGAGGCGGTCGATCCCCGCCCCCGCCCCGCCGGCGGACGAGGTCGTCTCGTCCGCGATCGTCCGGGCGTGGTTGTGCCGGTTGGTCGCGATGATCTGCCCGGCCGACATCCGGTGGCGCCGCCCGATCTCCTCTGCAACGGCCCCGGCCGTCTCGAGGAGCTCGGGGTCGTCGCCGATCCCCTGGAGCGCCTGGAGAGCCGTGCGCCGGTCGACCCCGAAGGTCCGTGCGAGGGAGTGGAGCGCGGCCTCGACGTGGTGGTCGTACGGGACTTCGACCGTGGCCGCGCGCGCCTCGAGCACGGCCGCGGGGAGGATCCGATCGATCCCCTGCCCCGTCGCGGCCGATGTCGCGATGACGGGGACGCCGAGCCGGGCTTCGAGCCGCGCCGTATCGACGGCGATGCCGCGGCGGGCGGCCTCGTCGATCATGTTCACGACCGCGACCATGGGCCGGCCGTACTCGGCGACCTGGAGGAGGAGGTAGAGGTTCCGTTCGAGGCGCGTCGCGTCGAGGGCCGCGACGATCGCCGTAACCGCGTCGTCGTCGATCACACGCCTGACGAGCGCGTCGGTCTCGGTCCCGTCCTCGAGCGAGTAGATGCCGGGCAGGTCGAGGACCTCGACCCGCTCGCGCTGGAAGCAGGAACCGCCGGAGAGGAGGCCGACCGAGGAGCCGGGATAGTTGCCGATCTCGACGCCGACCCCGGTCAGCTGATTGAAGATGGAGGACTTGCCCACGCCCGGATTGCCGACGAGCGCGACCGTCAGGGGCATGGGGCCGCGAGCACCGTGGCCGCGCACTCGGGCGAGAGCCCGATCTCGCAGCCCTTGACCTCGATCACCACGGCGCGGTTCGAGAGCCGGCGCCGGACCACGACCTCCTCGCCCGGCACGACCCCCATGTCCATGAGCCTGCGGTACCGGCCGCAGGGACGCACGACCGTGATGCAGACCCGCGCGCCCTCGCCGTAGTCGAGAAGAGGTCGGCCGTCGCCCCCGCCCGAGACCTCGCACGGCCGTTCGCACGGCACCGGGCAGCGCAGATGGTCGGCGAGCCGCTCGATCGCCTCGTCCGAGACCCCGTGCTCGAGCGTGCAGGCCTCGCGGTTCGCCGCCTCGCGTGCCATGCCGATCTCCTCGAAGAAGCAGGCGAGGGTCCGATGGCGGCGCGCGATCGTCCGCGCAACGCGCCTCCCCTCCCGGCTCAGCCCGAACCGTCCGCCGGCCTCCCGCTCGAGCCGGCCGTGGGCCTCGGCCGACGCAACGGCACCGGCAAAGGCGGACGCGTCCAGCCCGAGCCGGGCGGCGAGTGCGGCCTCACCGGGAACGGGCTCCTCGAGGAGGGCCTCGAGCAGGTCCTCCTCGTGATCCTGACGCGCCCCGGTCATGCACATGCTGTTCTCCGGCCGGACGGTTATGACTTGCGGGGACTTTCGCATAGACTGATATGGAGGCAGGACACCTACACTCTGGAGTGAAACCGGTGGAGTGCACGAACCGGCAGGTGGCCGAGACCCTCCGGCTGATCGGGCAGCTCCTCGAGATCCGGGGCGGCAACCCGTACCGCGTCCGCGCGTTCATGAACGGGGCGGACGCGGTCGACCGGCTGACGCGGCCCGTGGCCGAGCTCTCGAAGGACGAGGTGGTCGCGCTGGGGGGCGTGGGCGAGCACCTCGCGGCCGTCGTGCGCGAGGTCTGCGAGACCGGATCGAGCACCGAACTCGAGACGTTGCGGGCCGAGATACCCCCCTCGCTCCTCGAACTCCTCAGGATCGAGGGCGTCGGGCCGAAGACGGTCGGGCGGCTCTGGCGCGAGCTCGGGATCACCTCGGTCGCGGAACTCCTGGCGGCGACGGAGAAGGGCAGGGTTCGCCGGATGAAGGGCTTCGGCGTCAAGAGCGAGGCCGAGATCCGGCGCGGAGCCGAACGGTATGCCGCCTCCGAGCGGCGCATGAACCGGTCGACGGCCGATGCCCTGATCGCGGGGCTCGCGGAGGTCCTCGCGCCGGGCACGTACGTGGTCG
>DUGU01000174.1:3013-3318 GCA_013331215.1 Methanoregulaceae archaeon | reverse complement strand
TGAGAGGTATTTGATCAGGGTGTCGCGCTTGGCTTCGAGCTCGACGAGCCCGACCAGTTCGTCGATGCGGGCCCGCCGCTCCTCGTGCGGGAGGCCGTAGAGCCGCCCGTGGAACTCGAGGGTCTCGGCCACGGTCATGTCGCGGTCGAGGGTCACCTCCTGGAAGACGATCCCGATCGCCTCCCGGACCCGGTCGGGCTCGGTCCGCAGGTCGCGGCCGGCGATCACGACCTCGCCGTCCTGCATGGGCAGGAGGGTGGTCAGGACGTTGATCACGGTCGACTTGCCCGCGCCGTTCGGGCCGA
>DUGU01000174.1:0-3006 GCA_013331215.1 Methanoregulaceae archaeon | reverse complement strand
AGCTCGTCGAACCGGTGGGTGAGCCCCGCGACCCGGATCACCTCGTCAGCCATCCGACCTCTATCGTCTTCCCGCCGTACTGAATGTTTCGGTCATCGGCCGGCCGTGCCGGTCGCTTTTCGCGGTCGGACGGGCACATGCGCGTCGTGGAGTGCGGGATGGCGCTCGAGGCCGACCCGGCCCCGCGTGACCGCGAGGCGGATCCCGAGCGACTCGAGACAGACGCGGGCCTGCCCGTCGCCGTGGATCAGGAGATCGACGAGGTCCTCCTCCTCGTCGAGGTCGAGGTAAAGGCGGAAAGAGTCGACGACCTCGACCGAGAGCCCGGCCGCGGCTGCGATCGCCAGGTGCTTGCTGATCGAGATCTCGTAGTAGTCGACGTGGAACTGCACCGGGTGGCGGATATGGATGGCGTTGGTGCCGCCGCCCCGCCCCGGAGCGATCGCGACGTCGGCGGCCGCTTCAACGAGCCGCCGGACCGCTTCGGGCGTGGCGAGGGGCAGATCGGCCATGATCACGAGTACGGGCCCTTCGAGGGTCGGGAGCAGGGCGTTGAGCGCGTCCGAGAGGCCGACGGGTGCGACCCGGACCTCGACGCCGGAGCAGTCGTACGGGTGGGTGCTGAGGACGAGGGGGTCAAGCCCCGCGGCCCGGACGGCGCCGACCACGTCGGCGAGCATGGCCCGGGCGAAAGCCTCGCGCTCCGCTTGGGAGAGGAGCCCCGAGAGCCGGGTCTTCGGATTGACCGGCCGGAACGGAATCACGGCGACGGGCATGGAGCGATCAGATCCGGTTTGCGCTCCGATATGAAAAGGATGCGCTCCGCGGCTATGCAACGACCGCCGTTACATATAGGCGAAGGTCCAACAGGATCAATCAGACTGGTGATTCCGTCGATGTCGCCCCCTATCCGCCCCTTTTCCGTCATTCTCATGGCCGCCCTGCTCCTCCTGCCCGGCGCTGTGAGCGCCTGGGAGCTCCGCCTCACGAACAACGCTTTTAACCAGCAATACCCCGCAATCTCGGGGACGGACGTGGTCTGGCAGGACAACCGGAACGGGAACTGGGACATCTATCTCTACAACGGCACGACCGGCCAGACGCGCCAGCTGACGACTAATGCGAGCGACCAGATCAACCCCCAGATCGCGGGCCGCTACGTCGTCTGGGAGGACTACCGGAACAGCTTGCAACAGAAGAATAACCCCGATATCTACCTGCTCGACCTCGAGGCGGGGGGCGAGCCCGCAAGGTTGAACCTGCTGGATGCCACCTTTGGGGGGTACGAATGCAGGCCGGCGATCTCGGACGACAACGGTGTCGTGGTCGTCACCTGGCTCGAGAGCGCGGCCGGTCTGTCGGAGCAGGGGCGGATCTTCTACGAGTACATCGACGGGACGAATCGGCCGAGGCAGGCCTATCAGGACTCGAATACCCAGACGGGCCCGTGGATCTCGGGCCAGAAACTGGTCTGGACCGACACCGATCTCGGGGGAGTCTACTTCCGGTACCTGCCGGACGATAACACTCGCTTACTTGAGCGGATGTCGAACGAATCGGTTGAGGGGCTCCGCTCCTCGGGCAACCGGATCGTCTGGTCCCAGTTCGACCCAGAGCGGTGGGATTGGAATATCCGGATCTGCGAGCTCAACCTCGATCTGCAAAACGGGACTAAGCGATGGCTTTCCCCGGGGGATGGCTTCCAGACCGACCCGGCGATCGACGGCGACCTCGTGGTCTGGAGCGATTCACGCTCAGGAAGCCCCGACCTCTACCTCTACGATCTCGCCGCGAACGGAGAGCGGCCGCTCGTGGTCGCGGACGGCCAGCAGATGCAGACCGCGATCGACGGCGAGCTCGTGGCGTTCACCGACAGCCGGAACGAGAACAACGAGATCTACCTCGTCTCGGCCACGAACTCGACCCCCCTGCCCGGAGTGGTCACGGTCCAGGGCGGGACGGGAGTGCCTCGCGACCTTAATGGCGATGGGACGTGCGACGACGTGAACGGCAACGGCCGGAAGGACTTCGCCGATGTGGTCCTCTACTTCAACCAGATGTCGTGGATCGCGGCGAACGAGCCGGTCCTGTGGTTCGATTACAACGGCAACGGTCGGATCGACTTCGCCGACGTAACCCGGCTATTCAACGCGCTGTAGGCGTCACTTTTTCTTCAGAACATCGCGGACGGGGAGGGAGACGGTCGATACTTCCGTGCCGGCCCTCCGGTGGCGGAAAGCTCTCTCCCGAATGCGGCCTCTCGCTCTTCGCGGCTCACCGTGGTCCTGATGGAGCCTTACGGATACCATCGGGAGGCCTGGAGCCCCGTTCGCCAGGGGCGGCGGGCCCGTCCCCGGGAGCAGCCCGGCCCCCCCGCGTAGGGGCCGCGGGAGACACCTTCGGGCATCTCCGTTATAAGAAGAGATCGTTTCTCCAATCCGTCCGCTTCGTCGGACCCCTCAGAAAAGAAAACGTATATCTTTGATGACGCCTGTAGCAGTGATCATGAACGTTCGCAATCACGCCCGGACGGGGCGGGCCCTCCTGCTCGCCCTGATCCTCGCGGCCCTCTGCGCTCTCGTAACGGGAGTGTCGGCCGCGTCGGTCACGACCGGGGACTTTCAGATACCCGCAGTCGGCGGGACGGTCTCCGTCCCGATCGTCCTCGATTCGGCTCCGAACGGCCTCATCGGGGCGGAGTACACCGTTACACTTTCGGACGGGACTGTTGCCGATATCACAGGTTTTGCCCCGCCGCCATGGTCTACGCTGACGTCGCCTGCTACGTTCCCCGGACCCACCTCCACCTTCACTGTCCGGACGATCGATTTCACGGGTACGGCCGTCCCCCTCCAGGCGACGAACGTCAACATCGGAACTCTCACAGTGACCGGTAAAGCGGTCGGCGTTACCAACATCACGTTTACGCCCAGCGCCGCACTCGGTCTCCAGGACCGTGACGCGAACATCTATTCCGTCACCACGCCTCAGGGCACCGTGACCGTC
>DUGU01000146.1 GCA_013331215.1 Methanoregulaceae archaeon | reverse complement strand
CCGGTCATGGCGGCCCTCCCCGGTCTCGAGCAGCTCTCCCCGCGAGCGCGGGCGCTGGCGCGGGAGAAGGCGGCCGAGATGGCTGCGGCCCGGGTCGGCGACCTGCAGGCGTACCGGGTGACGGTCGAGAACGGCCGCGTGCTCGTCGACGTCTGACCGCGCGTTCGTTTCGGAAGGACTAACCCGGCCCCCGCGCATCTCTCTTCATGAACGACGGCATGGTTCCCCCGGCCGCGATCGGTCTCGCCGCAGGCCTGCTGACGACCGTGGCCGCCGTCGCGCTGAGCGCGACCGGCCTCCTGCCGCAGTGGGTAACCACGCCGCTCCTCCTGCTCGCCGGCGGGCTCGCGGCCGGCCTCGCCGCGCCCGTCCGCCCGACGATCGGCGCCCTGCTCGGCGCGGCCGTTGGCCTCTTCGCCGGGGTCCTTCAGGCCGTCGTGGCCGTCCTCTGGACTCCCGTGCCGGGTCAGTTCGTCACGCCCCTGCCGCTCCTGCCGATCCTCGCCCTCCTGGGGGTCGTCTTCTTCGTGCCCGTGTACGCGGTCGCCGGCGCCGTGGGCGCGGTTCTCCGGCCCCGGCTCCACGGGTCCCGCGAGCCTGCCGGACCCGCGCCCTCCCGGCCGCCGGAGCTGCGGCAGTGGATCGGCATCGCCGCCGGGGCGCTCGTCATCGCCGTCCCCCTCGGCCTCGCGGTCGTCGTCGCCCCCCGGGCCGGGCTGCTCTTCTCCGACGGGAACACCCTCAACGCGCTCTTCCTGGTCTCCGGACTCGCGGGCGGGTTCGCCGCCGGCATCCTCTCATCCGGCGGGGCGCGGGCGGGGTTCGGGTCCGGCCTCCTCGCCGGCGTCTTCGGCCTCGCGGCGATCGCTCTGGGCATGATACTGATCTCGTCGGGGTCCGCGGGGTTCGCCGCGGGGCTCTGGCCGATCGCCGTGATGATCCTGAGCTTCTGGGTCCTGCCGTTCGCCGTGATGGGCGGCGCGCTCGGCGGGAGTTTCGGAAAATCGTCCGGGCCGTCGCAGGCGTCGCCCGAACGGGAGCTGTGATCGAAAAAAGGGAAGAGCTTACGCCTCGGCCGTCTCGCCGCCGGCCTCCGCTTTCGGCGGCGGGGCCGGGATCTCGTGGAACTCCTTCCCCGGCCGGTCCGCCTCGGGCGAGCGGTACGCGGGCTCGAGGTGGAGCGCGTCCGTCGGGCAGAGCTCGACGCAGTTGCCGCAGGTGATGCAGCGGAAGTGGTCGCACTCCCAGGTCCGCTTCTCCCGGTCGACCACGATCGCCTGGGTCGGGCAGCGGAGCATGCAGACCCGGCAGACGCGGCAGTTCTCGGGCTCGAAGGCGAGGTGCCCCCGTGTCAGGTCGAAGCGCTTCGCCGGCTCGGCCGGGTACCGCGAGGTCGGGGGACGGCTGAAGAGGTTCCCCGTGATCGTTTTCGCTATGGTAAAGACGCCCATGATCACCGCTCCGCGCACCCGATGCACGGGTCTATCGAGAGGACCACGACCGGCACGTCCGCGAGCTGCAGCCCCTTCATGGCCGCGAGCAGCGGCGGCAGGTTCGTGAACGTCGGCGTCCGGACGCGGAACCGGACCAGGTTCTTCGTGCCGTTCGCCTTCACGTAGTGGACCACCTCGCCCCGGGGCTGCTCGGACCGCGCGTAGAACTCGCCCCAGGGGTTGCCCGTCACCTTCATCTCGACCGGCCCCTCGGGGATCTTCTCCACCGCCTGGCGGATCAGGTCGATCGAGGTGAAGAGCTCCTTCGCCCGGACCATCGTCCGGGCGTAGCAGTCGCCCCCGGTCTCGACCACCGGCGTGAACTCGAGCTCGTCGTACGCCGCGTACCCGATCTGCCGGATGTCGTTCGAGACGCCGCTCGCCCTGAGCACGGGGCCGACCGCGCCCAGCTCCCAGGCCTGCTGCTCGGTGAGCACGCCGAGGCCGCCGAGCCGGTGCTTCACCGAGTCGTCGCGGACGAAGACGTTCACCAGGTCGTCGAGCTTCGGCCGGAGCTCGTCGAGCCCGGCCACGATCGAGCCGAGCTTCTCGTTCGAGACGTCGTGCCGGACCCCGCCGACCTTGCACGCGCCCTGGATCACGCGATTGCCCGTCGTGGACTCCAGGTCGTCGAGGATATGTTCGCGCAGGCGCCAGGACTGCATGAAGAGCGACTCGAAGCCCATCGAGTCCGCGAGCAGGCCGAGCCAGAGCAGGTGCGAGTGCAGACGCGAGAGCTCGGACCAGACCGTCCGGAGGTACAGCGCCCGCGGCGGCACGGGGAGGTCCATGACCCCCTCCACCGCCTGGCAGTAGGTCATGCCGTGGATGAACGAGCAGATCCCGCAGATCCGCTCGGCGATGAAGACGAAGTCCTTGTAGTCGCGCTTCTCCACGAGCTTCTCGAGCCCGCGGTGGACGTACCCGATCGAGGGCAGTGCCTCCACGACCCGCTCGTCCTCCATCACCAGGTCGAGGTGGAGGGGCTCGGGCAGGACCGGGTGCTGCGGTCCGAACGGGATCACGATCTGCCGGGTCATTCCTTCTCCTCCTTCGCGGGGGCCGCCGCCGGCGTCGGCGCCGCGAACGGGAACGGCACCTTCGTCATGTAGAAGTGGCCGCCGTAGTCGACGTTGATCCCCGTCACGGTGAGGCCGTAGAGGTCGTGGATCTCGTTCTCGTACACGAACGCGCCCCAGTAGACCGGGGTGGTGCTCGGGATCGTCGCGCCGGGCGGGACCGTGATCCGCAGGTTCGTGAAGGCGTGGTCGCGGTCCTCGAACGAGTACGTGATCTCGTTCACGCCCTCGACCACGGCGCAGCTGATCGCGATCAGCCGGTCGCCGGCCGCCTTCCGCTCGCCCACGCGGGCGAGGAGGTCGGGAACTTCGATCGCCTCGATCGGCTGGGCCTCGCGCCTCACGCCGGCACCTCCGCCGGGGCGCCGGCCTTCATCCGGGCCCGCTTCTCCTCGAGCACGCCGAGGGCCTTGACCACGCCGTCGATGATCTGCTCGGGCCGGACGGGGCAGCCCGGGACGTACACGTCGACGGGGATCACCTTGTCCATCCCGCCCATGACGTTGTAGCACTCGCGGAAGACCCCGCCCGAGCAGGCGCAGATCCCGAGCGCGGCCACGACCTTCGGCTGGGGCATCTGCTCGTAGATGTTCCGGATCACCTCGCGGTTCTGCTCGTTGACCGAGCCCGTCACCACGAAGATGTCCGCGTGCTTCGGGTTGCCCGTGTTGATGATCCCGAACCGCTCGACGTCGTAGAGCGGCGTGAGGCAGGCGAGCACCTCGATGTCGCAGCCGTTGCAGCTCGAGCCGTCGTAGTGGATGATCCAGGGGGACCGTTTCATGTATGCCATCTAGTAGCCTCCGAAGTACTGGAGGACGGCGATGTTCAGGGCCGAGAGGACGAGGGTCACGGCCCAGATGCTCCGCAGGGCAAAGCCCCACTTGACGCGGGCGGTCGCATTGTCGATGAAGATCTCGGCGAGGTAGATGATGACCACCGCGATCGCGGCAACGACCGGGCTCCAGGCGAAGTAGAGCCAGAAGAGCCCGAGCAGGAAGACCGTTTCGTACCAGTGCGCGAGCTCGATCATACCGAGGGTCGAGCCCGAGAACTCGGTCGTGACCCCCTTGACGATCTCCTGGTGCGCGTNNTGTCGAACGGCGACTTCCGGAGCTTCATGGTCAGGACGTAGAAGAGCCCGATGAAGAGCCCGGGCAGGAGTACGATCAGCGGGCGCGGGAACGCGGCGATGTCGCTCACGAAGAACGAGCCCGTCGCGATGTAGAAGCCGACGGCCGCGAGGATCACCATGGGCTCGTACGCCATCAGCTGCACGAGCTCGCGCTCGGCCCCGACGAACGAGTACGGGCTCGTCGCCGCGTACGCGCCGAGCACGAGGAGGACGTCCGCGAGCGTGAGCGAGAAGACCACGAGCAGGATGTCCCCCCCCGCGAAGAAGAGCGCCCCCGCGAAGAGGTTGAAGACCAGGTAGCCGAGCACGAAGTAGTTCTGCGAGAGCGCGACGACCACGTGCTCCTTCTCGAGGAGCTTGCCCAGGTCGTAGAACGGCTGGAGCAGGGGCGGGCCGACCCTCCCCTGCATCCGGGCCGTGACCTTCCGGTCGATCCCCGCGATCAGGCCGCCGACGAACGGCGCGAGCACGATGAACGCGACGGCATAGAGGTAGTTCATGCGAACCCTCCCGCGAGCGCGAGCCCGGCGAACATCAGCACGATCAGCACCACGGTAACCGCGACGCCGGCCCGGAAGGTCCGCGGCTCGCTGAAGAGGTCCTCGAGGTAGTAGTTGTGCAGGCCCATCTCGCGCTCGATTCCGAGCGAGCCTGCAAAGTGCATATCGTCGGTCGTGGGCCTCCCGCCCATGTAGGGCTTGAGCACGTGCCGGCCCTTCCGGAAGTAGAGGAGCGAGGCCGGGAGGAGGATCACGGTCCCCATCATCAGGAGCATGATGGTGATGTTGGACTGGCCGAGCTGGGCCACCTGGCCGTAGAGGGCGTAGACGTACGGTTCCAGCAGGAACTGCGAGATCCAGGGGAAGAGGATCGAGACGCCGACCACGAGGGCCGCGAGCAGGCCGAGCACGGCGAGCTCGTCCCGCGGGACGCGCTTCTCGATGTTCTCGCCCCGGTTCGGCCGGGCGATCAGGAGGCCCATCCACTTCGCCCAGAAGAAGACCGTGACGGCCGAGCCGAACGCGACGAGGAGCACGAAGACGACGCCGCCCGGCGCGTCGATGAACGCGCGGAGCGTGGCCCACTTCGAGATCAGCATGCCGAGCGGGGCGAGGTACATGCCGGCCATCCCGATCAGCATCATCAGGCCGACCCTGGGCAGGTTCGTGATCAGGCCGGCCATGTCCTCGATGTCGCGCGAGTGGAGCTGGTGCTCGACCGTGCCGACCCCGAGGAAGAGGAGGGACTTCGCGACCGCGTGGAAGATGATCAGCAGGATCGCGGCCCAGACCGCCTCGTACGTCCCGATCCCGCCGCAGGCGACCACGAGCCCGAGGTTCGCGACGGTCGAGTACGCGAGCACGCGCTTGGCGTTCGACTGCGTGACCGCGATCGCCGAGGCCGCGAGGAACGTGACCCCGCCCACGAGCCCGAGAGCGAGGCCGGGGAGCGTGTTCGCGAGCACGGGCGCGAACTTGACGATCGCGTACACGCCGGCCTTGACCATCGTCGAGGAGTGGAGCAGGGCCGAGACGGGCGTGGGCGCGACCATCGCGCCGAGGAGCCAGGACGAGAACGGCAGCTGCGCGGCCTTGGTCAGGCCGGCGAACGCGATCAGCGTGGCCGGCACGAGCGCGATCGCGGCCCCTCCGGCGACGAGCTTGTCGAGCTCCAGCGTCCCGCCGGTCATGCCGAGCCAGAGGAGGGCGAGCGCGAAGCCGATCCCGCCGACGAGGTTGAGCACCACGGCCAGGAACGCGTTGTCGATCGCCTCCTCCGTCCGTGTGTACCCGATCAGCACGAACGAGGTGAAGGTCGTGACCTCCCAGAAGACCAGGAACCAGCCGAGGTTGTTCGAGAAGACGATCCCGAACATGGCCGAGAGAAACGCGAAAAGGAGGAAGAAGAACATCCGCCGCCGGTCGGGGACCTCGGGGTGCTGGGCGTGGAACGTCCGCATGTACGGGACGGCGTAGACGCAGATCGCCGAGCCGATGATGCCGATGATGAGCGCCATCACGATCGAGAACTCGTCCACGAAGAGGTTGTTCGCGACGTGCATACCCGGCGCGTACGCGAGCTCGAACCAGAGCACGAGCCCGACCTGGACGAGGGCCAGGACGGCCGCGACCGGTTTTTTATACTTCACGGCGAGCCCGAGGACCGCGAGCGCGACGAGGAGTCCGATCCCCGTGAGAATGTACCCGAGCGGTTCCGTGGGGAACGCGATCAGCTGGGTGCCTTTATTGAACGCCGTTGCGAGCAGGTAGAGAGAGCCGCCGGCGATCGCGACTGCCGCGATCCGCACGAGCCAGTCCCGGACCGGGTGGTCCGGCAGCACGTACAGGAGCACGGCCGCGATCAGCGGGGCGAGCAGGAGAAAGTACAGTACGTCCACAAAAACCCTCTCCTTGAATATGGGGATTTATCACTATTTATCATTCTCGATACGCTCGGCGGAATGCGATTCGTCTCGTTCCGCAGGTACCGGCCGCGGGAGGGAATACGGCGGGGATCCGGCGGGCCGTCCCGACAGGGATGTATCATTAATACATATTGAGTGGCCTACGGCGGAGTATGAGGACGGTTCAGCCCTTTACGGTCGATATTCCCCAACCTGTCCTCGACGACCTCCGGGAGCGGCTCGCCCGGACCCGCTGGCCCGACGCGGTCGATGGGGCGGCGTGGGACTACGGCACCGACCTCGACTACCTGCGGAGCCTCGCGGAGTACTGGCGCGACTGGTACGACTGGCGCTCGGCAGAGGCGAGGGTGAACGAGTTCGCGCAGTTCCGCGCCTCCATCGACGGCCTCGGGGTCCACTTCGTCCACGAGCGCGGCCGGGGTCCCGATCCGCTGCCGATCGTCCTGACGCACGGATGGCCCGACTCCTTCTACCGGTACCGGAAGGTCATCCCGCTGCTCACCGATCCCGCCCGCTTCGGAGGCGACCCCGCCGACGCGTTCGACGTGGTCGTGCCGTCTATCCCGGGCTTCGGCTTCTCGGACCGCCCGCGCGAACGCGGCGTGACCTCGGTCCGGGTCGCCGCTCTCTGGGCGCGGCTGATGACGGACGTCCTCGGGTACGAACGCTACGGGGCCGCGGGTGGCGATCTCGGGAGCACGATCACGCAGTACCTGGCGCTCTCGCAGCCCGGTTCGGTCGCCGGCATCCACCTGACCGACATCGGCTTCTACTTTCTGAACGCAGGGCAGCCCGATCTCTCGGAGGCCGAACGTCAGTACGTATCCTCGATCCAGCAGTGGTGGATGCAGGAGGGGGCCTATGCCATGCTCCACTCGACCAGGCCCCAGACCCTCGCGTACGGCCTCGCCGACTCGCCCGCGGGCGTGGCGGCATGGCTCGTGGAGAAGTTCCGCGCGTGGAGCGACTGCGAGGGGGACGTCGAACGCCGGTTCCCCCGGGACGACCTCCTGACCCACATCATGCTCTACTGGGTGACCGGGACGATCGCCTCCGCGATCCGGCTCTACTACGAGGACGGCCACGCGCCGCCGGCCCTGCAACC
>DUGU01000125.1 GCA_013331215.1 Methanoregulaceae archaeon | reverse complement strand
TGTGTTCCCGTGAATTCAGTTTCCAATCCGAGGTATTATACGGATGCCGGTTCGCGTGTGGACATCAGGAATGTTACCGAACAGGCCGTGAACGCGCAGAATTCATCCGGATCATATCGCCCGGCGGGGTTCGGGCGGTCGGCGGCGGCACGCACACGGGCGGACCGGAACCCCCCGCGACATGCCCTTCCCAGCGCGCCACAGCGGATTTCGCGAGCGGGCTCGCCGTAAGAGCCTGTCCGCAAGGGACTTGCGTTGTCGGGTTTCTCGCCCGGCCAGGAGCGACGCAAAGTACGTTGTCAGGAAATTCCTTAAGGAACTTCCCCTATTCGCTCAGTAGTATTCTCTGAGACTATGAATTGGTCGGGCTCTGTCAGAGGTTTTCTCTGCGGCGAGAATTCACGGGTAGGCAGAATAAGTGGTAGAGCACCTTGATTCACTGCGTATGAGGAGTTATTATTCGCATCACTGCGGCGAGTGTCCGGGGAGCGAGGGACATCTCGGCCGACCGGAGGCAATGCGATTGAGCGTTTGGGGTGGGTCTCCTGTCTTGAGTCAAGGCTATGGTACGGACGTCAACAAGGCGGTTCGCGTCGTGTATGAGGGAAGGAGCAAGTAATGCCCAAGCGCAAGAAACAGAATTCTAACAAGCCCAAAAAGCTCACCGGCATCGAAAAATGCCCCACCGGCATCCGCGGGCTGGACGAGGTTACGTTCGGCGGCCTGCCGCGCGGGCGGCCCACCCTGGTCGCCGGCGGCGCCGGCAGCGGCAAGACGCTGCTGGCGATGGAATTCATCGTCCACGGCATCATGGACTACGGCGAGTCGGGCGTGTTCATGGCCTTCGAGGAAACCGCCCAGGACCTGGTCAAGAACGTCGCCTCCCTGGGCTTCGATCTCCAGGAGATGGTCGAGCGCAAGCAGTTGGAGGTGGACTACGTCCGCGTCGAGCGCAGCGAGATCGAGGAAACGGGCGAATACGACCTCGAAGGCCTGTTCGTGCGGCTCAACACTGCGATCGACGCGGTGGGCGCCAAACGGGTCGTCCTCGATACGGTCGAGTCGCTCTTCGCGGGCCTGCCCAACGAGGCCATCCTGCGGGCCGAACTGCGCCGGCTGTTCCGCTGGCTCAAGGAAAAAGGCGTCACCACCGTCATCACGGGCGAGCAGGGCGAGCGCACGCTCACCCGCCACGGCTTGGAGGAGTACGTCAGCGACTGCGTGATCTTCCTGGACCATCGCGTGGTGAACCAGATTGCGACGCGGCGGCTGCGGATCGTCAAGTACCGCGGCTCGGTGCACGGGACCAACGAATACCCGACGATGATCGACGAGCACGGCCTGAGCGTCCTGCCGATCAGCTCGCTGGGCCTGGATTACGGCGCCAGCACCGAGCGGATCTCGTCGGGCATCGAGCGGCTCGACGCGATGCTCGGCGGCGAGGGCGTCTTCCGCGGCAGTTCGGTCCTGATATCGGGGACGGCCGGCATGGGCAAATCGACTATCGCAGCCAACTTCGCCGATGCGGCCTGCCGCCGCGGCGAACGGGTTCTGTACTTCGCGTTCGAGGAGTCCGAGGCCCAGATCATGCGGAACATGCGCTCGGTCGGGCTCGACCTGGAGCGGTGGGTCCGGGATTGCCTGCTCGCATTTCACGCGGCACGCCCGACGATGTGCGGCCTCGAACTCCACCTTGTCAATATCCACAAGGTCGTCCGCGCGTTCAAACCGACGATGGTCGTGATCGACCCGCTCTCGAATCTGACCACGATCGGGGAGGAGCAGCAGGTCCGCTCCATGCTGACCCGCCTGATCGACTTCCTCAAGAGCGAGGGGGTCACGGCCGTCTTCACGGACCTGACGGCTGCCGAGTTCAACCTCGAGAAGACCGACGTTGGCGTCTCGTCCCTGATGGATACATGGCTCCTGCTCAAGAACCTCGAGCACAACGGCGAGCGGAACAGGGGGCTCTATGTGATAAAGTCGCGGGGCATGGCCCATTCGAACCAGATCCGCGAGTTCGTGATCACCGACGACGGGGTCGAGCTCCTCGATGTCTACACGGGCCCGGGCGGCGTCCTCACCGGGGCGTCGCGAATCGCGCAGGAGGCCCGGGACCGCGCGGAGGCGCTCCTACGCCGCCAGGCCATCGAGACCCGGCGGCGGTCGCTCGACCGGAAGCGGCGGTCGCTTGAGGCCCAGATCGCGCTCCTGAACGCGGAGTTCGAGGAGTCGGAGGATGAGGCGATGCAAGAGCTCCAGCAGGAGGAACTCCTGGAGGAAGCCGAGATCCACGGCACCCGCGAACAGGCTCGCCGCCGGAAAGCCGACTCCGCGGGGGACACATGAGATCTCTTTTTAGGGAGTGCGGCCATGAATGAGAGTGACATGGAGCAGATCGGCGACATCGACGACGGACTCGGACCCGGCGAGTTCTGGACACTCAAGCTCTATGTCGCGGGCCAGAGCCCGCGGTCGCTCGCGGCGTTCGCGAATCTGAAGAAGATCTGCACCGAGCACCTTCCCGATAAGTACTCGATCGAGGTGATCGACCTGCTCGAGCACCCGCAGCTCGCGGCTGGCGACCAGATCATCGCAATCCCGACTCTGATTCGGAAGTTACCGACGCCCATGCGGAAGATCATAGGAGACCTCTCGAACACGGACCGGGTGCTCGTCGGCCTCGACCTCCGAAAGGAGACGACATCCTGATAGAATGGAGTGTGAGGGCGACGGACGACTACGACGGGCCACGGCAGGGCACGGAAGCGATGGAGACGGAGCACGGAGTTCTGCCTCGCCTTACGGCTGGCGAGGCAGAGGAGACGCTGGCTGCGATCCGGCTCGGGCAGGTGGACGCGTTCCTGATCGCGACCGCGCTGGGCGATAGCGTCTACACTCTCCAGGGCTCCGAGCATCCGTACCTGATCTATGTCCGCTCCATGAGCGAGGGTGCCGTCACGACCGCCCCTGACGGGACTATCCTCTTCGCGAATGACCGTTTCGCCGAGATCGCCGGAACCCCGGGGGGACAGCTCGTCGGGACGCCTTTCCCGCGCTACGTCTGCCCCGGAGACCTCGACCGCGTAGAGGCCCTGCTGCGGAGCAGCGTCGGCGATCGCTCGCGGGGCGAGGTCGAGCTCTGCTCGGCTGGCGGCGGGAGTGTGCCTGTCTACCTCTCGGTCAGCCCGTATGCCTCGGGGGATGCCGCCGGATTCTGCATCGTGGTCACGGACCTCTCCGAGCAGAAGCGGACGGCCGGCCTGGTAGAGAGCGCGGAGTTGGCCCGGTCGCTCCTGGAGCGGGCCGGTGATGCGATCGTGGTGCTCGGAGCCGACGGTCGGATCGCCCTCGCGAACGAGGCGGCCTACCGCTTGGCCGACGGTAACCCGCTCCTGCGCCCCTTCGGTGAGGCCTTCCCGATCGAACCCGCCGGGCCGGCGGAAGCAGAGACGCTCGCCGCCTGCGAAGGTATCCCCGCCCCCGACGCCGCGGACGGCCCTGCCGAATACATCCTCCGGCCGCCCTCGGGCCCGCCCCGGACCCTGCTCGTGAACGCCGCGTCCGTACACGGCCTCTGCGACGAGCCGGCCGGGTGCGTGCTCTGCATGACCGACATCTCGGCTCAAAAAGAGAACGAGCGGCGGCTCGCACGTGCGCTCGCGGATGCGGCGAGCTCGAACCACGAGCTCCAGCAGTTCGCATATATCGCGAGCCACGACCTCCAGGAGCCCCTGCGGATGGTGACGAGTTACCTCCAGCTTCTCGAGCGGCGGTATCGCGACCAGCTCGACCAGGACGCGCGGGAGTTCATCGGGTTTGCGGTCGAGGGGGCCCAGCGGATGCAGCAGCAGATCATGGACCTCCTGACGTACTCGCGCATCACGGGCCGGGGCCAGCCCCCGACGCCCGTGGACCCGTCCACAGCCCTGGCCGGGGCGATCACGCGGCTTGAACTAAGTATCGCCGAGACCGGGGCCGAGATCTACATCGGCCCCATGCCCGTGGTCAGGACCGACCTGTCCCAGCTCGCGCAGGTCTTCCAGAACCTGGTCGGCAACGCCCTCACCTTTCGATCGAGCGACCCCCCGCGGATCCGGGTCGAGGCCGTGAAGGTGGGGGACGCGATCCGGTTCTCGGTGAGCGACAACGGGATCGGGATCGCGCCCGAGTACCACGACCGGATCTTCCCGATGTTCCAACGGCTCCACCCGCGCGACCGCTATCCCGGTTCGGGGATCGGCCTCGCGATCGTCCAGCGGATCGTTGCGCGCCACGGCGGGCGGGTCTGGCTCGAGTCGGTCGAGAGCGAGGGGTCGACCTTCTTCTTCACCATCCCGCTCACTCCGCCCGGGGAGGGCGCATGACAGACCGCGGGACGGCCGGACCGTCCGTCGGAGACGGCGCCACCGGCAGGCGGCGCGAGATCCTGCTCGTCGAAGACAGCCAGGGAGACATTCGGCTGATCCGCGAGGCCCTTCGCGAGATCTGCGGCGGGCATGTCCTCCACGTGGTCAACGACGGCGTCGAGGCTCTCGCCTTTCTCCACCGGACCGGCGCTTACGTCTCGGCGCCGCGCCCGGACCTGATCCTGCTCGACCTGAACCTCCCGAGGAAGAATGGGCGAGAGGTCCTCTACGAGATCAAGCGCGACGCGAATCTCCGGGATATCCCCGTCATCGTCCTGACCATCTCGACGGCCGAGGAGGACATCATGACCGCCTACCGCCTCCAGGCGAACTGCTACGTGATCAAGCCCGTCAACCTCGACAACTTCTTCCGCGTGCTCAACTCGGTCGCGCGTTACTGGCTCTCGGACAGCCGTGCCGGAGACGGTGATGGCCATGTCGGGTGACCGGATCCTCCTGCTCCTGATCGAGGACAACCCGGCCGACCTGCGGCTCGTGGCCGAGCTCCTTGAGGATGCGGCTCCGGGCCGGTTCCGGGTCGAACCTGCGCGACGGCTCTCGGACGGGCTCGAGGCCCTCCGCACCGGTCTGTTCGCAGTCGTCCTCCTCGATCTCTCCCTCCCCGACGCCGAAGGCGCCGCGGCGATCGGTGCCGTCCGCGAGGCAGCTCCGTCCACGCCCGTTATCGTGCTCTCAGGAATGCTCGACGGCGAGGTCCGGCGCTCCGCCGCCGAGCACGGCGCGGCCGCGAGCTTCGTCAAGGGCGAGGACTCGATAGCGCCGCTCGTCGCTGTAATCGACGAACTCATCCGCGAACGGCCCTGAATTCAGCACCGATTGAACGAAACGTATATAATGGGTCAGCCCCCTCTTGGGGTTCGTATGGCCCAATCAGCCCGGCCCGACAGGCTGCAGCTGCTGCTGATCGAAGATAATGCTGGCGACGTCAGGCTGATTCGGGAGGCCTTCAGGACGAACGGACAGGAGGTCGAGATCGCGGTGGTCCGTGACGGCGTCGATGCGCTCGACTACCTGCGGGGCTCCGGCGCCTACGTCTCGGCGCCGCGCCCCGATCTCATCCTGCTTGACCTGAACCTCCCGAGGAAGAGCGGGCGCGAGGTCCTCCGCGAGGTCAAGGCCGACGACGGGCTCAGCGCGATCCCCGTCGTCATTCTGACCACATCGGCCGCCGACGAGGACATCGCGTTCTCGTACCGTACTCACGCGAACACCTACATCATCAAGCCGGTCAACCTTGACCGGTTCCTCGAGGTGATCGGCTCGATCGGGGCGTACTGGTCCCACATCGCCTGTCTCCCCGGAGGGAACGACGGCGAGAACGGGAACCCCGCCGCCCGGCCGGTCTGATTGCCGCCGGTGCCCTCGCCGGCACCGCGTGCGGCCGTGCCGCGCAAACTACATAAACGAGTCCGCGCAAGTATATGCCTGAGCCTCGCCAAATAAAAGAAATACGGCAAAATACGGGCTCGACGGGATATCGGGGACCGTTTCGATGCCCGATGGGGAGAGATACGTTAGGATGACGCCTGTCAGCAACGATCCGCGGGGGGCCCCGACCGGGCCAGAGAGGAGGCGGTAACCACGGACCCAGAGCCGCTCCGGGTACTGCTGGTCGAGGACAACCCCGGCGACGCGCGGCTCGTCCGCGAGATGCTCGCTGAGATGAACACCGAGCGCTACGATGTGACCCCGGTCGACCGGCTCTCCGACGCCCTGTCCCAGCTCTCGGAAAGGCCTTTCGATGCGATCCTACTCGACCTGAACCTGCCCGATAGCTACGGCCTCTCGACGCTGATTAAGATCCGCGCCGTCGCTGCGCACGTCCCGGTGATCGTGGTCTCCGGCCTCGCCGACGAGGAGATGGCGATCCACGCCCTGCGCGAGGGCGCGTACACCTACCTCGTCAAGGGGCAGATGAACGGCTACCTCCTAAATCGCTCCATCCGCTACAGCATTGAGCGTGAGAGGACCGAGCAGATCCAGCAGCTGCAGCGGGCACGGGAGTACGCCGAGAACATCGTCGACACGATCCGCGAGGTGCTGATCGTACTCGACAACCGTCTGCGGATCGTCTCGGCGAACCGCTCGTTCTACGAGACCTTCCAGACTGCCCCGGAGAAGATCGAGGGGCGGTTCATCCACGAGCTCGCCGACCAGGTCTGGAACATCCCCGAATTCCTGGCCCTACTCGAGAAGATCCTGATGCACTCGAACCAGCAGGAGGGGCTCGAGCTCGACCACGAGTTCCCGGTCCTCGGGCGGCGCGTGATGCTCCTCAATGCCCGCTGGGTCTACGAGGAGCGTGGCGAGACTGACCGCATCCTGCTCGCGATGTCCGACATCACCGAGCGGAAGCGGGCCNNGCATCCCGACGATCTGCCGCTGGTGATGAACGCCCTCTCCACTGCTGCCGCCCATCCAAAAGAGAGGGTCACCCTTGAGGTTCGGTTTCGGCACAGTTCGGGAGATTGGCTGACGTTTGATGTAATCGGCGTCAATCTCCAGGAAGAGCCGGCTGTCCGGGGGTTTGTGGTGAATGCACGCGACATCACCGAGCGGAAGCGGGCCGAGGAGGCGCTTGCGGCCGAGAAGGAGCGGCTGGCCGTCACGCTCTGGAACATCGGTGAAGGTGTGATCGTGGCCGACATCCGCGGCACGATCGGCCTGCTGAATCGGACGGCCGAGCAGCTGACCGGATGGACCGCCGAGGACGCCATCGGGCGGCGGATCGACGAGGTCTTCCAGGCTGTGGACGAGCAGACGCACGAATCGTGCGGCAACCCCGTCGCCCTGGTCCTGCAGCAGGGCTCGCCCCGCCACCGGTCGCGGCACAAGATCCTCATCTCCCGCGACCTGACCGAGCGACCGCTCGGCGAAACAGTAGCCCCCGTCCGCGACAGTCACGGGGATATTATCGGGGTCGTGATTGTCTTCCGTGATCTGACCGCCGAACGGCGGGTCGAGGAGGATCTCGCCAAGAACGAGAGGCTTGAGTCCGTGGGCGTGCTCGCGGGCGGGATCGCGCACGACTTCAACAACACGCTCACTGCGATCGAGGGGAACATCCTGGTCGCGAAGGCGCACCTGCCCGAGGACCAGAAGGCGTATGAGCGGCTCGTCGAGGCCGAGAAGGCTGCGCATCGCGCGCGTGACCTCACGCGGCAGCTCCTGACATTCGCTCGCGGTGGTCAGCCGATCAAGAAGGTGCTCCAGCTAGCCGATCTCCTCTCCGAGTCGACCCTCTTCGCCCTTTCGGGCTCGAAGGCCCGGGCCACGTTCTCTATCCCCAGGAACCTCTGGCTCGTCGAGGCCGACGAGGACCAGCTCAAGCAGGTGATCAACAACCTGGCGATCAACGCCGACCAAGCCATGCCCGAGGGCGGCACGCTCACGGTCTCGGCCGAGAATGTCACGGTCGCCGAGGAGGAGGTTCTGACCCTCGCGCCCGGCGACTACGTCCGGGTCCGGGTCTCGGACACCGGGGTCGGGATCCCGAAGGAGCACGCGGCCAAGATCTACGAGCCGTACTTCACGACCAAACAGACTGGGAGCGGGCTCGGGTTGACCGTCGCCTACTCGATCGTCCGGAACCACGGCGGGACCATCGAGGTCGAGCCGCGTGCCGGCGGGCTCGGCACCACCTTCACCGTCTACTTCCCGGCGAGCCACGCCCCCGTACAGTACGAGGCCGCGGTCACCGAGCCGCCGCGCCGGGGCAACGAGCGGGTTCTCTGGATGGACGACGAGAATATGATCCGCGAGGTCGGCGAGGAGATGCTCGAGATCCTCGGGTACCGCGGCGCGTTCGCCAGTGATGGGGCCGAGGCGATCGAACTTTTCCAGCAGGCCCCCGAGGGGGATCGGTTCGATGCCGTGATCCTCGACCTGACGACCCCGACGGGCCTCGGCGGGGTCGAGACGATCCGCCGCCTCCTCGAGATCGACCCCGATGTCCGGGCGATCGTCTGCAGCGGGTACTCGAATGACCCGGTGATGGCGAACTACCGCGACTACGGGTTCTCCGGCGTGCTGACCAAGCCGTTCTCCCTGCAGAACCTCGACGACCAGCTCCGCCGCGTCATCGCCGGCACGGGCTGACCCCCCCTTTCTACCCGGCCAGGTGCGTGACCAGGATCCGCAGGCCGATCCCGATCAGCACCACGCCGCCGAGGGCCTCCATGGTCCGGCCGAACCGTTCGCCGAGCCGGCTGCCGAGCAGGCCGCCAGCGAGCGAGAGCCCGAAGGTGACCACGCCGATCAGGAGGCCTGCCGTGAGGATCGGGGTCGCGGGGTCCGCGAGCCGCAGGCCGATCCCGACGGCGAGCGCGTCGATGCTCGTGGCGACGGCAAGCAGGAGCAGTACCTGCACCGAGAGCGACGGGGAGACCTCCTCCTCGTGCCCGAAGATGGCCTCGTAGATCATTCGGCCGCCGATCCCGGCGAGGAGGAGGAACGCGATCCAGTGGTCGATTCCACCGATGAATTCGGCGAAGGCCGACCCGAGGAGCCAGCCCGCGACCGGCATCAGGGCCTGGAAGAGCCCGAAGGCGAGCGCCATGGAGAGCGCCCCGCGGGCGCGCTCGGCTCGCGGGAGCATCGCCCCGCGCCCGATCGCGACGGCGAAGGCGTCCATCGAGAGCCCGACCGCGATCAGCAGCACCGAGACGAGGTCCATGGCGGCGCTACTGGCGGC
>DUGU01000055.1 GCA_013331215.1 Methanoregulaceae archaeon | reverse complement strand
GATCGAGCCGCCCGCGATCATGAGCCTGCTCAGGAAGCTCCGGAGCTGCAATGATATGGAGCTCCTGACGATCGGCGGCTCTCTTCCGCCGAATGTCAAGCCCGCGATCTATCGCGCCTGCATCGAGATCGGGCGCGATAAAGGGGCACGAGTCGTGCTTGACGCGGACGGCGAGGCCCTCCGCGGCGGCATCCGGGGACGGCCGTATGCTATCAGACCGAACGTCCACGAGCTCGGGGGGCTCGTCGGCCGCGAACTCGAGGGCGTGGAGCAGGTACTCGACGCCAGCTGCACGCCGCTCGATGCCGGGGTCGAGGTCGTGCTCGCCTCGATGGGACCCGACGGAATCGTGCTCTCGACCAAAGAAGGAGCATGGCAGGCGGTTCCGCCCGTAGTCAAGGCCATCAACACGATCGGCGCCGGGGATTCGGCCGTGGCCGGGTTCGTTCATGGGATCCGGCTCGGTCTCCGGCCCGAGGAGGCGGTCCGCTGGGCGGTGGCGGCCGGAACCGCGACAACCATGCGCGAGGGGACCGCGCTCGCGCGAAAGGAGGAGATCGAAGGGTTGTTGCCGCAGATCCGGATCGATCGCCTCCGCTAGAACCGGCCCGCGAGCACGACGAAGAGGGCCGAGGAGGGCTCGGGCGGCGCGGCGACGATGCCGCACGCGATCCGCTCGCCGGGATACCCGAGGTTCTCGCAGATCGCGATCCGGATATCGTCGCCGAGGAGCGAGAGGGCATCTGCGAGTGCCTGCACCGGGAATGCCGGGTCCGCGATCAGAAACACGACTCGGCCTCGGCCGACCTCGTCCACGGCAGCCGTCACGGCCTCATCGTGATCCCGTCCGTGAGCCGTGAGGACTGCGACCCGCGTCCACGGGATCCGGAGTCGGGCCAGCGCGAGCTGGAGCGACGAGATCCCGGGCTCGACCTCGCCCGGAAGATATCCGAGGCCCGAGAGCATCGGGTCCCCGGTGGAGAGTACGACCGCTCCCCGGGGAAGTTCGCGAAGCCCGCGATAATCCTCGATCTCGTGGACCGGGCAACCCGGGCGGAGCTCGTCGACGGCGAGGGCAATGGCCCGGGCAGAGCCCCAGACCTCATCGGCCTCGCGAATGATGGCGGACGCCCTCGCCGTCAGGAATCCCGGACCACAGCCGACGCCAACGATCCTCATGGTCCCTCCGCGATGACCGCACCCGAACGGTCGATCAGCACGATGTGAAGGCCGGGATACCGGGCCGCCGCCGCTCCGAAGGCCCGTGCGACCGCCGGGGGGAACGCAGGGGTCGTTGCGAACTCCTCGACCGTCGCACAGCCCGTCCCCGCGAGGATGTCGGGCAGGAGGTACTTCAGGATCAGGGCCGGCAGGCCGAAGAGCGTCACCTCGCCCGGTGCCGCCGCGATCGCCTCGCAGATCCGGCCCCCGACCAGCACGGCATCGGCATCGGGGTACCGACGCCGGGCGTGACCGAGGCCGATTCGCCCGGTCGTCAGCACTACCCTGTCGGCTGCCGCGACCCGGGCAAGGACGGATTCCTCTAGGTGATCGTCCCACGGCTCGACCAGCCCCGTCGTACCGAGCAGCGAGATCCCGCCCTTGATCCCGACCCGCTCGTTGAGGGTTCGCGTGGCGATCACCTCGCCGCCGGGTACGGCGAGGGTCACGGCCGCGCCGGCGAGCCCGAGTTTGCCGCAGGCCTCGCCCACGCCCTCGAGGATCGCTGCGCGGGCGGCCTCGCTGATCGCGGGCTCGCCGCGACGGAAGCGCGTGGTGTCGCGGACGTACCTCCCGATCCCTTCACCCGCGATGATCGCCGTTTCGGGCGCGGGCACAGCCCTGGCGACGATCATCGCGTCCGCAGTTGCGTCGTCGGGATAGTCGCCCGGATCCTTACGACATCGCGCGGCGCCGTCCGCAGCCTCGACCGGAACCCTGATCTTGATGCCGCAGGGGAGCCGGAGCACGACCTCCATGCAGGGACCAGCGAGCGAGAGGACGGCGGCCTTTGCCGCGGCCGCGGCCGTGGTGCCGGTGGAGATGCCGCGCCGTCGGACCGTCCCGTCCGCGGTCAGCACGCCGAGGCCTGAAGCGGCGAGGGCCAGGTCGTCGGGCGAGGCGCAGGCAGCGACCCATATATCGGGATATGGGGTGCCGCTCACCGGGTCGATCATGCCTGCCGCTCTGCGCGGATCGTGATGATCTCGTTCATGGCCGCGACTGCTACGGGTGTGCCCCCGCGGGTTCCCTCGTTCGAGATCGAGGGAATCTCGAGTGTTCGCAGCAATGCCTTCGACTCAGCCGCGTTCACGAACCCCACCGGGATCCCGACTACCAATGCAGGACGCAGGCCCGTTTCGATCAGGCCGCAGAGCGCGAGCAGAGCCGAGGGTGCGTTCCCGATGACGATGATCGCGCCCTCGAGCCGGTCGCCGAGCGCGAGAAAGCCGGCCGAGGTCCGGGTGATCCCGTCGGCAGCTGCGCGTTCCGTACCATAGTCGAGTGCGCAGAGGACACGCGAGGCATGGCCTCGCTTCTGAAGGCCGACCTCGACCATTCGGATATCCGTGACGATCGGCGCTCCGGCATCGAGCGCTGCGAGGCCCGCCTCCCCCGGGTCGAGGCGGAAGCGGAGCAGCTCTGCCATGGCAAGGTCACCGACGGCGATCGCGCAACGTTGCCGCACCCGATCCTCGAGGGTTGCGTTGCCGATCTCCCGCCGCGCGAACTCGCGGCTCCTGGTCGAGATCGCGAGTGCCTCGGGCGTGGTCGCACCGAGGTCAGTATACGTACTTCCGGTGATATCCCCGCGGGGTGATGATGCCATAACGTCCCTCCAAGGTGATGATTCGGCTCTCGCCGGTTCCGACGATCACGATCGCGTGCATGTCCACCTCGTCCTCGACCGACTCGAAGGCCCCGAGTGTCGTCACGAGCACGGTCTCGCCCTCGCGGAACGCGTTCCGGACGATTCCCACCGGCACGCCGGACGCGAGGTGGCGCCGCGCAGCCGCGATTGCGAGCGCGAGGTTGTGCGGCCGGCCCCGACTCTTCGGGTTGTAGAGCGCGACCGGCACGCCCATGGCGAAGGCGTGGTCGAGCCGGGTCTCGATCACCTCGATCGGGGTGAGCAGGTCCGAGAGACTGACAACGGCGAAGTCCCCCGATAAGGGCGCGCCGAGCAGAGCCGCCGCCGCGTTCGCGGCTGTCACGCCGGGAACCACCTCGCACGGCATGGGCGCTTCCTCGTGCTCGAGCACCTCGAGCACGATCGAGGCCATGCCGTAGATCCCGGCGTCGCCGCCCGAGACCATCGCCACCGATCGATCACGGGCAAGCGCAACCGCCCGCCGCGCGCGGTCGACCTCCTCGCCCATGCGGCTCACGACGACCTCCTTGCCCTCGAGCAGGGGCCGGACCTGCGCGAGGTAGGTGTCGTTGCCGATTACGAGATCGGCATCCGCGATCGCCTGACGGGCCCGAACGGTCATCTGGTCGAGGGCGCCGGGGCCGATCCCGACGATTATTAGTCTACCGGGCGATAGCAACAGTCATCCTCCCGTACACGGTCTTTCTCATGCACCACTCCTTCCGCTTCGCCAGCGCGAGCGCGGCCGGCTCTGCAACGCCGGCCAGGCCGATAAGGCCGGCGCGGGAGGGGCCGCACCCCTCGACGCCGTTGAGCGTGGCATCGTCGAGGTAGACGAGCGACCCGCCGAGAGCGGCGATGCCGGCGCGGAGTCCGGCCTCCTCTCGCTTCTGTGCGGTCGTGGCATAGGCGAGCACCTGCTCCGGCAGGACCCCCGCATCCGCGAGCGCAGCCCTGAGCGCCTCCTCGACTTCGCCTGCGGAAACGCCGCGCCGGCAACCGACGCCGACCATGAACTCGCCCTGCCGAAAGAGGACCGAGACCGCGGGGCCGGCGATCACGACGGCCGGTCCGGCGATGCCGTGAACCGGAACCTCGCCGTCGAGCCACGCGCTGTTCACGGCCCGGGTCGAG
>DUGU01000279.1 GCA_013331215.1 Methanoregulaceae archaeon | reverse complement strand
CGCCCCCGATACAGGAAAGGATCTTGCCGCGGGTCCGCTTCGGGATTATATCGAATCAACCCGCGACACCTTCATTGCCCTAGCCCCGGATACCGGGCACTGTGCGGCAGATGCGTTCATCAGTTTTTCAGAGGGCGAATACCGGAAGGCCGCCGACATATCACATGCCGGTGTCTGCCATGACGGAACCCCCGGAGCGGTTGTCAGGGCATTTTCCATCCTCCGCCAGCATGCAGAACTTCTTGACAGGAACCTGCCCCGCCCGGTAACGTACCAGAAATTTTTACCGGACGATGTCGCCCTGCTGGCCAAGCCCCAGCCCGGATCAAAAAACGAGGATTGTGAATTTGAGACGGAGATGGATAATGCCCTGCTCCTGCTGTTCAGTGCTGCGTGGCATGCGTCCGAGGCAGACCGGCCATCCCTGCTGGTGTCCCAGCCTTTTGCGAAGAAACTGCTGGAGTCGTAGGGAAAACCCGGTCGCGTTGTGGCGTATCGTGTATGCTGGTGCTGTCGTGTCCCGTACCGGGACGACAGATTATTCTATGACAGGGTGCTGTGCGTAAATTGGTTTATTTGAATAATCCCGAATTGTTTCTGGATTGCCAGAGCTCAAACAAGAAATATTCTTATAGTACAGGACACATTTAAGTACCAGACCATCCGGATAAACGCAATGATTTCTGTCCTCTATGTCGATGATGAACCAGGGCTTTTGGAACTTGTCAAGACATATCTTGAACGGGACAGCCAGTTCACTGTTGATGTCATCACATCTGCCCGGGCTGCGCTGAACCTGCTGGACCAGAAGAAGTACGATGCCATTGTCTCTGACTACATGATGCCGGAGATGGACGGTATCCGGTTTCTGAAAAAAGTCCGGACTTCGGGAAACACTATCCCGTTCATCCTCTTCACCGGCCGGGGCCGCGAGGAGGTCGTGATCGACGCGATCAACAACGGGGCCGATTTCTACATCCAGAAAGGCGGTGCCCCGCAGGCCCAGTTCGCCGAACTCGCGCACAAGGTGCGGCAGGCGATGAGGCGAAGAGAGGCGGAGCGCTCGCTCAAGGACTCGGAGCGGCGGCTCGCCGACATCATCGACTTCCTCCCGCACGCCACGTTCGCCATCGACCGCGACGGGAAAGTGATCGCATGGAATCGGGCGGTCGAAGAGATGACCGGCGTCCCCGCCGGCGAGATGCTGGGAAAGGGGGACCGCGCGTATTCCATTCCGTTCTACGGTTCGAAGCGCCCCGTCCTCGTCGACCTGCTCGACGAACCGGAGGAAGAGATCGCCCACTACTACGCGAACACGTCCCGGGAGGGCAGCGTCATAAGGGGGGAGGCCGACCTCTCAGGCCCGAATGGACAAGGGATCTCCGTGCACGCGAAGGCCTGCCCCCTTTACAACCAGGCGGGAGAGGTCGTCGGGGCGATCGAGTCGATCCGGGACGTCACCGCCCGCAATCGCCTCAAGGCCGACCTCGCGGCAAAACACGCAGAACTGCAGGCCTCCTACGAACTGCTCGCCGCCACGGAGGAGCAGCTGCGCGGCAACTTCGAGGAGCTGGCCCGCAGCGAACGCCGGAGGCGGATCGACGAGAAGCGGCTTGTCATGGCGCAGGAGATCGGCCATATCGGCAGCTGGGAATACGACCTCGGAACCGAAGAGATCTGGGCATCCTCGGAGGGGCTCCGTATCTTCGGGCTTCCCCCGGAAGCCGGGCCCGTCCCGGTGAACCGGATCGAAGCCCGCATCCCCGAACGAAACCGGGTCCACCAGGCCCTCGCCGACCTTATCGCGGAAGGGCGGGAATACGACCTCGAATTTGTCGTCAATCCCGCCGACGGCGCCGCACCCAGGACGGTCCACTCCGTTGCCCGGCTGGAAAAAGATGCAGACGGTAACCCGCTCAGGGTGGTCGGGGTCGTCCAGGACATCACGTAACGGAAGAAGGCCGTCACAGCCTTGCCGCAGGCCAACGAGGAACTGCAGCGGACTGTCGGGAACATGATCAATGCCCTGATCGTGTGAGAGTCCGCCTTCGACGAGACCGGCAGGTACGTCAGTTTCCGTTTCGGTCAGTTCAACGATGCGTTCGCCCGAATTGCTGAGGTACGGTACGAGGACCTGCGGGGAAAAAACGTGTTCGACGTCTGGCCCGACACCGAGCGGAGCTGGGCGGATGAGTACGGCCGTGTGGCCACGACCGGCATCCCGAGAGTTTTCGACATATTCCACCGGCCAACGAAGGGGTGGTACCGCTCCAGTACGTACCGCCCGACGGAATCTCCCTCGCAGGTCTGCGTCATCTCGAGGACATCAACGAGCAGCGGCGTGCCGAGGAGGAGACCGCCTGCAAAAGCACCATCCCGTCCACCTGCAGGAGACCTCCCTCGGCGGGACCCTCATCGTCGGCGTGAACGGAGAGATCCACCACTGAAACCGGCGGCTCCTCGAGCTCCGGGGGATCCCGGACGACCTGATCGCGTCCCGAAAAGACGACCTGATGCCGCGATACCCAACAGACCGGCAAAAAGCTCAACTGTTTCCTGGGTTTCCCGCCGTGACATCAAGAACCAGCTCGCGACGCTGGGCGGTTTCCTCACGCTGCTCCGGCTCGATCTCCCCGAATTAACGTAGTGAGAATATTTCTCCCGTATCGCGGCCGCGAACACCCAGATCGCGAACCTCATCGCGTTCACCAGGGAATACGAGCAGGTAGGCAAGCAGGCACCGGTGTTGCAGGATATCCGGACCCTTGTCGATCAGGCGGGCAGGGACGCCATACTCGAACAGATCGGGCTCATAGACGATCTCCTTCCGACCTGTAGGCAGGTATGGACTCGCTGATCTGCAGGGTCGTTTTCTACCTGATAGATAATGCCATGCCGCACGGAGGTGCGATTACGACGATCCGGTCCTCGGACGAGGAGAAGAACGGGAGCCGGATCGTTGTATGCGAAGATGTTGGCGATGGTGTCGCCGTCGAGGAGAAAGAGCTGCTATTTGACCCCGGATACGGGAAGGTCTCACAATTACCGAGACGGGGGAACCCGGAGAGGGAGCGAGGTTCGAGGTGACGGTGCCGACCGGGGGATATCGGCCCCTCGGAGATACCGTGAACCCTGGGGTCCGTTGATCCCTATCGATCGCGGGAATTTACCGGCCGGGCGTCCGGAGAACGATCCCCGGCAATTTGATAACCACATACCGGCAACCAGCGCCGGTCGACAGCCGCTCAGGGAGAAATTCGAGTGTGAATTCGGGTCGCATCCACCTTCCGACGGGCCATGGGTCGGGATTCCCGCCGTCCGTGTGCTCGCCGGGATTGCGATCACTCCGCCGGGGACCGGCGCTTTCAGGCCTCGCGGCCCGCCCGCCAGAGGGATACATTCTATCCGTCCGGACCCCGGCATGACGGCCAAATCGTTATATGCTCCGATACCGACAGGGTAGCCGAGGCGCATCACGGCGGAATGTGATTTCTGCGGGACCAGGGTCGCGTACCCGTTCCACTGCCGGTATTGCGGGGGGGATTTCTGTCCCGACCATCGATTGCCCTCGGCCCATACGTGTATCGGGGAGGCCGTCTGGCAGAATACGCCCGCACCGCAGTCGGTCGATTTCACCAGACTGAGGAACGGCCGCGTGAAAGCGGACCAAGGAAAGGATCGCAGCGGGACGTACTCCCCTGCACGAAAGGACAGATCGGCGTCTGTCCGCCGCCGAGAGAAGGCGCGATCCTCGAGGATCGGGTCCATCGATACGAAGCCGATCGTGGCGGCGGTTCTGATAATAATCGCAGTGGCAGTGCTCCTGTTTATTCTTCTGTGAGACGTCGCCGCGCCTCGAGGATCCCCGCCCCGCCCGGGCCAGCGCCCGGCCGTCGTCCTGACGCCCATCCGCGGGCTCGGGAAGACCCGCCGCACCTCCCCTCCCCCCGGAGGCGCCCGGAGCAGAGAGTCCCCGGCGTCTTCGGCCTCGACCCTCTTCATCCCACCGAACCCGGACGACGATCTCGCGACGAAACCGGGCTGGCCCGATGTAAAAAATGATGGAGAAGGCCGTAGTCAGCCTCTCCCTGGACAGCCGAACCGAAATACTCCTTCACTACCGGAGCAGGCGCATCGGGGGAGACGTCGTGCATCTGATGCTCGATGTGTCTTCCGAACGGCGCCCGGAATACCTCTGGCTGGAGTGTCGGCCACACCGTGGAAAATTCGAAACTCTCGCTGCCGTCCAGCACCAGAGTCGATATCGTCGGGGTTCCGGCGACATCGAGCGGTACCGAGCCGTCGCCCCGAACCGCGCAATCGTATGCCAGGGTACCTTCCACTCCCTCCATGGCTTGCCAGTCGGGCGATCCCCGCATCTCCTCTATCGCCTCGGGTGGCGCCCCCGTCCCGGCGATAAAGAAAGTCACCGCATCACTGCGTCTCCCCCGACCGATAAGCGCCCCGAGCTGTTTCCGTTGCTCCGCAAACTCGTGCCCGCCTCTGTCGCCGCCCGGTCCGTATGGCGGTTCGTGCAGAGCCAATTTTTCTCCCCTGGCAGGGCCGAGCTTCGCGGCAGCGAGATGCACCGGGCAGGCGCCGGAAGAGATCCCATACGGGTAGGCGGACCCGTCCGCCTCATCAATGAGCGCCTCGATATCTTGATCTCCCGGTCCGACGCGTACGGACGCGTATCCGTGCTCTCGCCCCGGCCCCGCGGTACGGATCACGGAATTGTCACAACGCGGTTTTCGTGTCAAATTTCCCGGGTGTGGAATGAAAACCCGGAGAGAGATCGTGAACGGTACGAAAACCCTGTCTCATGACCGTATATCACCCGCGACGAATAACCAAATGGTATTCATTTATCCGTTCTGACTGCCTCTTCTCCATCGCGGGAGGGGGAGCGGAGCGCCCGATCCCGGGTCTGGATCCGGCATCGGCCGGCGAGCCTCCCGAACCGGGAAGGGGGGGAAGGAATATGGAAAGACAGACACGCGCCGTCGTCCTGCTGATCCTGATATTCGGAGGAGTGATCGTCGTACCGTCGGTCAGCGCCGAAGAAGTACCGGCGCTGCCGGCTCAGTCTGCGCATGGATTCTTCGAGTGGGCCTCGGCCAGGGGGTGGAGAAGAGGTGACTGCCGCCGAGTGCATCGAGAAGGGCGACCCGGATTACTGGTCAAGTCTTTCGGATGAACAGAAAAATTAGTTTGCCAATATCAGCGTCGAACTCCCCGATTTCCATAAATTCGAGCAGAACAGCTCGGGGCAGCGTGCCGTCCAGATTGCGTACGCAAATCAGAGCCCATCAGAGGCCGCTCGGATCGCAGGCGTAGATCGTGCAAATAGTGTATCTCATGGCAGGTACACCTCTGCAATTCCTTCCGCAATCAACTACTGGGCAGGTACCGCATGGTACCTCAACGGGCTTCCGAGTGCTTTCCTGGACATCAGTACTATTGGAGAACTGATGAAATGGGACCTATCTCGATAAGTGCGTGTCGACGAGGGAACCGAACCCCGCTCCGAGTCACGATGTGGAACGGCGTCCGAACCGCGGACTGTGCCTCGACACCCGATCGCCTCCGGCCGGCCCGGTTCTGAGATCGCGCTCCGGTGACTCCGGAGCCATTTCGTCCCGTCGCCGGACGGCCCGCCACCGGAACATCGAAGAGTGTTACCGCTCGGGGGTGGCGTCCGGTTCGAGCAGCGGCGGCCCGCCGCGGTCGTATCCCGTCGAATCGAGGACAACAATCCAGTCGAAGTCGGTGAGGCTCCGGGGAGTCAGGGGGAAGTAGGTCGAGTTCTTCGTGCTGCCCGAGCGAGTCGGCAGAGCCGTGATCTCGGAGGCCGGGAGCCCCTGGCCCCCGTGAGTCTGAATGAACCGCGCCGGCCCCGGCGCGGCCGTCAGCCGGGCCTCGAGCGTGCCTGCTTCGGGCCGGCCGATGCCGTTGGCGTCGGAGACGCCCACGCCCGAGCCGATGACGGCGTAGTACGGGCCGAAGATCGCGTCGAGATGCGCGCCCGCCGTCCACCATGCGAGGGCGTGGGGGCCCAGCTGCCATTCGGCCTGTCCTCGCCGCAGATGGCTGTTGTGGGCGAAAGCCAGCACCCTCCCCCGGCCGCGCTCGCGGGAGACGATGTACGCGAGGTTGTCCGCCATCATCGCGTCGCGCATACCGAGAAGCCGGACGATCCGTTCGGTCGCGCCCGGCTTTGCCACCCCGGCATGATAGTTCAGCAGCTGCCGGGCTGCGGAGGCGAAGTGCGCGGCCTCGAGATAGCGGTCTTCACCGCTCTCCGCTACCAGCTCGGGACGGCGCGCTTGCAGGTCCGCCAGGAGGTCCTCCGTCGCGATCCGCAGCGCTGTCGCGGCCGGCGACAGGCCCATCGACTGTGCCGGGTCCATCATCGCGGCGGGGTTCTCCCAGTCGGCGTCCCGGCCGAGGAGCGGGTCGATCCGTCCACGATGCTCCCGGGCGCTCGCGCTGTCGACCGACGCGAGGTACTCGAGGACGAACTCGAGGAGCCGGCGCGGGCTGTCGGTATGGGTCATCTCGGTCGGGCTGTCGAACCCGTAAAACCGGAGTGTGACGCGACGGGACGGTTCGGCGTTGTACTCCCGCATCCACTCCACGAGTTCCCGGTTCGCCTCGAGCAGGCCGAAGCCGTGGCTGAACCCGGCCTCCCGGATATCTTCGTACTGTGCCGGGCCGCGGCCGGCCACATACTCGTTCACGACCTGCGCCCGGGGGAGACTGCTCTCGATGGCGAGCGCGCTGTAGCCGTGCGCCTCCACCAGGCGCCGGAAGAGCCGGTTCCGGAGGAGAAGAATGTCATCCCCGCCGTGGAGCGCCTCGCCGAGGCCGAGCAGCGCCACCCGGTCGCCGAGCGAGGCCATGACCCTGTCGACGGCCGGATCGAAACCCACGGCCGAATCGAGGGAGAACGGGATCGCCTCGTTCGCTATCCAGTCGTCGAGCGCGGCATATTCGTGGTCGGGAAGAACCCGGGGCGATGGACGTTCTCTCATTCTCGATCTTCCTGCGATCAGACCGGTCCGTATGTTTTTATTAAGGGTATAGTGGCAAACTAGCC
>DUGU01000025.1:3323-10705 GCA_013331215.1 Methanoregulaceae archaeon | reverse complement strand
GGAGTCGTCTGAGGGTCGCCGCCGAAGGCGGTGAAGATGATCGAGACCCCGAGCAGCGAGAGCGAGACGATCGTCAGGCCCGAGACGGCACCGCCGCGAAGCGCGACCACGATCGCCTTTCCAAGGCTCGTCTGCGCGGCCGCAGCCGACCGGAGATTCGCGTGGACGCTGGTCCACATCCCGATGATCCCGGCCACGCCGGACAGAGTCGCGCCGAACAGGAACGAGATCGCGGTCGGGACCGCGAGCTCGGCCCGGCCTGTCAGGTAATAGACTCCGAGGAGAAGCACCGCCGTGACCACGCCGATGAGGGCGATGGTCGTGTACTGCCGGCGCAGAAAGGCCAGCGCCCCCTCCTTGATCGCGGCGGCCACATCGCGCATTCCCTGCGTGCCCGTGTCGGCCCGCATTACCTGCATCGCAAAGATTCCGGCCACCACAAGGGCAATTACGCCGATGGCGCCGGTCAGCATCAAATGAATGTACATGGGTCACCTCTCAGGCACAGTTGTGGATATGATACCGTGGGACGGTACTCATACTTGACGTGCGAGACTATAACTATCCATCGCCGGCCTAAAAAAGGCTGACGCTTTCTATTTCGGGCTTATCAGCACCTGTTCGGGCTCCGGCTCGGCCGGCCCCCGCGTGATCTCCTTTCTGACCACCCAGAGTGAGCCGATCGCGCCGACGACGATGTTATAGTAGTAGAGGAGGGCCCGCCAGAGGAGGACGAAGACACCGACGATCGACGAGGGGACGATCAGGACGTAGAGCGACGTGGCCGCGATCTCGGCGATCCCCGAGGAGCCCGGCGTAAGCGGTACCGTCGAGACGATTGCGATGATCAGCTGGAACAGGAACGACTCGGCCACGAACGGCGCCTGGCCGAGCGCGATCAGGATCAGGGACGCGACGAAGAACTCCGAGGACCAGAACGCGGCCGTACATAACCCGCCCATAACGAGCCCTCGTCGTCCCTTCGAGGTGAAGTAGAGCAGGCTCGCGAAGAGGACGTCCGTCTCCCTCTCCGCCCCCGCCGCTGCCTTCCGGAGCCTCTCGCCGGGAAAGCGCCGTTCGGCCCAGCCGAGCACGCGCATGACCAGGACTTTGACCCGTTCGGGGTGACGCACGGCGAAAGCGAGCAGCAGGATCAGGCCGACCATGAAAGCCCAGGCAAGGCCCATGCCCGCGATGGTCCAGGGCGGGAGCGAGAGCCAGAGGGGGCCGAGCGCGATCATGGCGATCACGCCCATCAGGGAGAGCACGACTCCGTCAAGCACGCGCTCCATCAGCACCACCGCCGTGGCGTCGCCGATCTTGAGTCCAGCCCTATAGAGCCCGTGGATACGGACAGGCTCGCCGCCGGCCTGCCCGGGCGTGATCGCGCCGGCGAAGAGGTTCGCGGTCACGACAAGGAACGCGTAGCGGACTCCGACGTGGTAGCGGAGCGCCTTGGAGAGCTCTGTCATCCGGAAAGCCCAGAAGACGAGTGAGAAGGTGCGGAGCAGTAGCGCGAGGAGCAGGTAGAAGGGGTTGAAGTTGAGCAGGAGCTCGAGCGTATTCCGGTCGACGGTCAGATAGAGGACCACGGCCAGAACTACGAGCGAGAAGCCGATCGAGAGCCACGCCCACCGTCTCTGGGTTCTGTCCATTGCGACGGCCCCTGCAACGTACTTCAACGGTGAGGGATTTGAGTGTGCCGGGCCGAACCGGTCTCAGCCAGCCTGGAGCGGGTCGCGGACTTCGACCGAGAGACCGGTTCTCGCCTCGAACTCGGCCACGCGGTCCCTGACGTGGCCGAGCATCGCGGTCGAGCAGAGGATGACCGAGTCCTCGCCGAGCAAGGCCTTGAGAAGGCAGCGGTCGATCACGCCCGCTGCGAACTCGAGCCGGACTCCCTCGCTCTCGGCGAGGGCCTTGGCCGCAGTGCCCATGGCACCGACGTGGACGCCCGGGGCGCGGCAGAGGCGGTCGAGGTCCCCGGGCAGCGCCCGACCGGCGTCGACGAGCAGGACTGCCCCGTGTCCCTCCGCGGGGCGGGTCGAGTCGAGCGCGTGGACGAGGTGGAGGACAGATCGCGGGGGTTCCCCGGACCGTACCAGGCCCCGCGCCGCGAGCTCGGCGTGGACCTCGAGTACGACCGGGAGGCGGAGCTTCGCGGCACGGACGAGCCCGTCGTCCAGGAAGACCTCGTCGGGCCGCCCCTGGTGGAGCACGCGCCCGCCGTCCATCAGCACGACCCGGTCGGCCCAGGCGTATGCGAGTTCGACGTCGTGGGTCGAGATCACGATCGTCGTGCCGGACGCGTTCAGCTCGTCGAGGAGCTCCATCACAACGAGGGCCGAGGCAGGATCGAGGGCGCTCGTGGGCTCGTCGAAGACCAGTACCTCGGGACGCATGGCGAGCACGCCCGCAATCGCGACGGCCTTCTTCTCGCCACCCGAGAGCAGGTGCGGCGGCCGCGACTCGAACCCCCGGAGGCCGACCGCGGCGAGCGCGCCGGTCACGGCCCGGCGGACCTCGTCCTCGGAGAGCCCGAGGTTGAGCGGCCCGAACGCGACGTCCTGGTACACGGTCGGAGCGAAGAGCTGAGCGTCCGAGTTCTGGAGGACGAGCCCGACCCGTCGACGGAGCTCGCGCAGATGCCGTCGATCATACCGGAACGGTTCCCCATGGAGACGCATCTCGCCCGCAGTGGGTCTGAGGAGGCCGTTTGCCATCAGCAGGAGGGTCGACTTGCCGGCCCCGTTAGGACCGACGAGCGCGACCTTTGTTCCCCGCTCTACCGTGATCGAGACATCACTGAGGGCATCGCGGCCGTTCGGATACGCATAGCGGACACCCGCGGCTTCGAGGGCGGGGATCACGGCAGCCCTCCGGCCGGCCAGAGCAGGACTGCAACGAGCAGGGGGGCGAAGACGGCGGCAGTCCCAAGGGCGTGTCGTGCCCGGAGCGGAGGCCGGTCGGTCTCGAGCTCGAGCCGGCCATCGTAGCACCGAGCTTCCATAGCGAGGACGAGCTCGTCTGCCGACTGCCAGGCGCGCAGGAAGACCGCGCCGGCGAGCATGGAGAAGGCCCTGACGGCACCTCGCGGCCGGCCGTACGCGAGCCGACTCGTCTGGGCGTCGAGCACGGTCGCGGCCTCGTCGAGCAGGACGAAGATGAACCGGTAAATCAGCATGGCGAGATCCACGATAACGGCCGGCACACCGAGGCGGGCAGCCGTTGCGAAGAGCGAGATCATCGGGGTGGTCATGGCCACGAAAAGGAGAGCAGCCATCCCGGCGCCTGTCCGGAGTATCTGGGTCAGGCCGAGCTCGAGGCCGCCCTGTGTCACGGCGATCCGGACAGAAGCGAGATCGAGAGAGGCGAGGACGGGGCCACCCTGGGTCAGGACCACGAGAACCGCCGAGGAGACGAGTACGAATCCTGCCGGGACCGCGAGGACGCGGATGTAGAACCCGGCGGGAATCCGGGCTGCTCCGACCGTCAGTCCGACTCCGGCGAGGAGGATGAGCAGGAGAGCACCCGGGGCCGGGGCCGCGAGCGCGAGAAGCATCAGTCCGAGGCCGAGGCCGAGCTTGAGCTGGGGGCTGACGTCACGGAGCGCGTTCTGATGCGCGCACCCCTCGAGGAGGTGATGGTCCATCCCTCAGGCCTCGCTCCGGTGCTCGCGCCAGTACCAGAGGCAGCCCAGGAGAACGGTGAGGCCGGCGCCGGCCTGGACTCCGAAGAGGAGCGGCGCGTTCCGTTCGCCACCCGGGACGCCGGGGGCTTGAGCCCAGGGCTCGTACGCCTCGCCGGTCAGATTGCCGATCTGCTTCGCAGCCTGATCGTCGGTCCCCGTCGCCGCGCGGTCCGCAAGGAGCGCTGCGACGGCCGCGAGCCCGAGTACGAGCACGACCGCAGTAGCGAGTCTCAAACTCCGGTTCATGGCGCCGAAACCTCCCGGCGGAGGACGTGGAGCCGCTCGAGCACGTCGCCGCGAAGTGCAATCATGTACCGGAAGACGAGCGCGATCACGACCCCCTCCACGATGGCAAGCGGAAGTTGGGTCAGCGCGAAGATCCCGGCGAAGGTCAGGAACGAGGCGGTCACGCCTCCGGTCGTGGCCGGAAACGCGAGCGCGAGCTGAGCCGAAGTCGTGAGGTACGTGGCGATATCGGCGACGGCAGCGGTCGCGAAGACGGCAGCGCAGCAACCGACCCGGGCGCGCATACAGATCCTGTAGATCGCATACCCGACCGCCGGGCCCGCGATCCCCATGGAGAAGACGTTCGCACCGAGCGTCGTGAAGCCGCCGTGCGCGAGGAAGAGCGCCTGGTATACGAGCACGATCGTGGCGAGGACCGAGGTGACGGCCGGCCCGAAGAGGACTGCGCCCGCCCCCGTTCCGGTCGGATGGGAGGACGAGCCGGTCACGGACGGAAGCTTGAGCGATGAGAGGACGAAGATGAACGCGCCCGAGACCGCAAGCAGGGGCAGGAGTTCCCGGTCCTCCCCGACGAGCCGCCGGATCCGGACCACCCCGTATGCGATGACAGGAAGGGCGAGCGCGAACCAGAGCGCGGCCCAGAACGGGGGGAGAAACCCTTCCATGATATGCATACGATCACCCTGCGTTAAGCAACTGAACTTTCGTTAAATCCAGTAATATTGTAAAAAATGGGACCATCCCGCTATTAAACTGTCCGGTCAGAGGGCTCGCGGCCCGAGCCGATCGACCAGACGCTCGACCTGGGCTTGAGCCGTCCCGGTGTAGTGCTCGGGGTCGAGGAGGCCCTCGAGCTCGCCGGGGGCGACCAGGGCCGTCACTGCGGGCCGGGCGGCAAGTACATCCGCGAGGGGCTGTTCGGCCGCCCGCGCCTCCATCGATGCGACGCGGACGATCTCGTGCGCCTCCTGCCTGTCCATGCCGCGACGTGTCAGGGCGATCATCACGGACTCGGCCATGTTGACATCCTGGAGGATGTGCAGGTTGGCACGGATCCGGTCCTCGTGCAGGACGAGCCCGTCGAGGACGACGGTCATCAGGCGGAGGATGTGGTCGCAGAGGACCGAGGCCTCGGGAAAGAGAACCCGCTCGCATGAGGAGTTCGTGAGGTCGCGCTCGTCCCAGAGAGTGTTGTTCTGGAGCGCGGGCTCGACCGACGCCCTGACGATGCGGGCGAGGCCCGAGACCTGTTCGCTCCGGATGGGGTTGCGCTTGTGCGGCATGGTCGAGGACCCGACCTGCTTTGCGCCAAACGCTTCCTCGACCTCGGCGATCTCGGTCCGCTGCAGCGATCTGACCTCGATCGCCATCTTGTCGAGCGAGGTCGCGACGTTCGCGAGGAAGAAGAAGTACTCGGCGTAGCGATCGCGCTGGATTACCTGATTCGAGACCTCGACGGGGGCGAGCCCGAGCTGGGCCATCATGCGCGCCTGGATCTCAGGGGCATTCGGGCCGAGAGCGGCCTGCGTACCGACCGCACCGGTCAACTGCCCCACCTCGACCCGGGGGCGGAGCTCGGCCAGACGATCGAGGTGCCGGCCGACCTCCGCGGCCCAGATCGCGAAGCGGAGGCCGTAGGTGGTGGGGACGCCGATCTGTCCGTGGGTCCGCCCGGCGGCGACGAGCGCCTTCGTTTCTTGGGCGCGGCGGAGCAGAACGCCGAGGAGCCGACGGAGCTTCTCCTCGAGCAGGGCAAGGGCATCTTTGAGCTGGAGCCCGGTCGCCGTATCGAGCATATCGTTCGAGGTCGCGCCGAAGTGGACGTACCGTCCGGCGTCGCCGCACTCCTCGGCGATCGCCTTCACGATCGCCATCATGTCGTGGTGGATCTCGTCCTCGATCGCCTTCGCGCGATCGAGCGACGCCCGCGCCGCCCCCAGCGCGATCGCCTCGGCCGCCTCGGCCGGGATCATCCCGACGTCGGCCTCGGCCCTGGCCAGCGCGACCTCGGCCGCGACGATCGCGGCGAAGCGGCGCTCCTCGCCCCAGACCGCGCGCATCTCCGGAGTTCCGTACCGGAACTCGATCGGGTGGATCGCCATACGCTGAGTACATTCGCATGGGGAGAATAAAAAGGACGGCGCGATCGAACGATGGCTATTTCGTGGGTCGCGACGACCTGTAACGGACGGATGTTCTGGCACCTGATCCTGACGGACGCCTGCAACCTCTGCTGCTCGTACTGCCGCGGGAAGGCGTTCTGGCCGCGCGATGAGCCCGGCCGACCCTGCGCCTACGACCCCGCGCTCCCGGCGGAGCTCGCGGTCGACCTCGACGACCTCGCCGCATTCCTCGCTCGCGACCCGGACCCGACCCTGACCTTCTACGGAGGCGAGCCGCTCCTGCGGCCCGATCTCGTCGAGGACGTGATGGTGCGCATGCCCCACTGCCGTTACATGCTCCAGACGAACGGGCTCCTGCTCGATCGGCTCCCCATCGAGACCCTGCACCGGTTCCACACCCTGCTGGTCTCGATCGACGGGCCCGAAACCCTGACGGACTGCCATCGCGGCGAAGGGGTCTACGCACGGGTTCTCGCGAATATCGAGCGGCTCGCAGCCAGCGGATTTTCGGGCGAGCTGATCGCGCGCATGACCGTTGACGAGGCCACGGCGATCGAGGAGGCCGTACTCCATTGCGATGGCCTTCCTGTCTCGGCCGTCCACTGGCAGCTCGACGCGAACTTCTGGGGCGACCACGCCGCCCGCGACTTCGCGAGGTGGGCGCGTGAGGACTACAACCCCGGAATACGGAGGCTCGTCGACGCCTGGGTGTCCCGAATGGAGGCGGGGGAGGTGGCCCGGTGGTATCCGTTCCTGGACACGACCTGGGACCTCCTCCGCGGCGAACCCTCCCGCCTTCGGTGTGGGTCGGGGTACGCCAACTATACGATCCAGACCGACGGGACGATCATCCCGTGCCCGATCATGACGGGCATGACCGGGTTCTATCTCGGCCACATCCGCAACGCCGAGCCGCTCGCGATCCCGGCGGTCCCCGTCGGTGGCTGTGGCGGTTGCGACATCGCCTCCTTCTGCGGCGGCCGCTGCCTCTACGCGGCGATCACCGAGCCCTGGCCCGTCACAGCCCGGGCCGAGGTCTGCGGCACGGTTCGGAATCTTTACGACGCGCTCATCTCTGCCCTGCCGCGGGTCCGCGCCCTCCTCGAGGAAGGCACGATCGAGCCCGCGGACTTCGACCACGTCAAGTTCAACGGCTGCGAGATCATCCCCTGACGCCCCCGTCCAATAGAGCAAAGCCGTCGGAGCGCGTATAGGATCGGGATGGAGGACGACCTCGAGGCCTGGTTCCCCTACCCGACGTTCAGGCCGCACCAGCGCGAGATGCTCGAGCTCGCCGGCTCCGCGGCCCGCGAGGGCGGCAT
>DUGU01000025.1:0-3288 GCA_013331215.1 Methanoregulaceae archaeon | reverse complement strand
GCGGCACGGGCCGGGAAGAAGGTGCTGGTCGCGGTCCGCACCGTGAGCCAGCTCGATACGTTCGTCCGCGAGCTCGCGCTCGTCCGGACGAAGCAGCCCTCGCTCCGTTTCGCCTACCTGATCGGCAAAGGGTCCATGTGCCCGCTCCCGGGCACGGGCGACGTCTACCGGCGGTGCGAAGGCGTCAAGGCCTTCTCGATCGCGCTGATGAAGGAGCGGGCGCAGAAGGGCGCGCTCGTGCCGTCGCGTGACCCGCAGATCCGGCTCCAGCTCAAGAAGCAGGATCCCGAACACCCCCTGCTCTGCCCGTACTTTATCGCGAGCCGCCACTTCGTCCAGGCTGAAGAGTCGGGCTCTCTCCGGATGGTCCCGTCGGCCGCACTCCGTACCCGCGCGGACCGGCTCGCGGCCGACACGGTCAGCCCCCGAAACCTGGGGAAGCTCTGCGGCGATTGCTGCCCGTACGAGGCGATGCTCCAGGCCGCCCGGACGGCTGACGTGGTGGTCCTGAATTTCCACCACCTCTTCGACGACGAGATCCGCGATCAGCTCTATCAGTCCCTTGGGATCGAGTCGCCGAAGGACGTCCTGTTGCTGATCGACGAGGCGCACAACGTCGGGGACGTGGTCCAGGAGATCCAGTCGGTCGAGTGCGACGCCGGGACGATCGACCAGGCCGGCCACGAACTCGCGGGCCTCCGGCGATACCAGTCTTCGGCCGGCGCTGTGATCGAGCTCCTGCCGCGGATCGACCGGTTCATTCAGGGGCTCTCGGCCTCGCCCGAATCGATGGACTGGTTCGATCCCGCGCTCTTCTCGCGGATGGTGCTCCGCGGCTCGCTCTACCAGACGACGGGGCAGGTGGTGGACGACCTCACCGAGATCCGCGACTTCGTGCGGGAGAAGAGCATCGAGGCCGGCGACTTCAAGGAGACGGCGATCGAGCGCCTGACCGAGTTCTTCTATCGCGTGGACCGGGCTGCGCGCGATCCGGGCTTCCTCTCGGTCTTCCGCAGGGTCGACGAGGAACGGGTCGCTCTCGCGGTCCGGAATATCGACCCTGCCCCGCGACTCACCGAGGTGGCCGGACTGCACTGGTGTACGGTCCTGATCAGCGGCACGCTTTCGCCGGTCGATGCCTACCGACGGTACTACTTCGAGGACCAGCCCGTCCAGACGCTCTCGCTCCCGAATGCGTTTCCGCGGGAGAACCGGCTCATCCTCGCGGCGAAAGACGTGACGACCGCGTTCTCGCAACGGCAGAGCCGGGAGAACGCGGACCTGATCGCGGACTACATCGCAACGTTCGCGACCGCCCCGGGAAACCTCGCGGTCTACTTCCCGTCCTACCATCTCCTCGAGCAGTTCGCCGAGCGGGCCGCGCCGCGCATCAGGTCGAAGACGGTCTTCGTCGAGCCGAAGGAGGCCGCCGACGCCGGGACCGCGCTCCGCGAGTTCCTCGCCCTGCCCGGGCGCGGGAAAGCGGGAGTGCTCTTCGCCGTGACGGGCGGCAAGTGGTCCGAGGGCCTCGACTACCGGGGCGAGATGCTCTCGGGCGCGATGGTGGTGGGGTTGCCGCTCGCACCGTTCAACCGGGTGCGGCGCATGGTGATCGACTATTTTGTCCGGAAGTTCGGGGACGAGGGCGAGTTCATCTCGTACACGCTCCCGGCGATCAACCGGGCGCTCCAGGCCCTCGGGCGGGTGCTCCGGACGCCCGAGGATCGGGGAGTGCTCGTGCTGGCCGAGCAGCGCTTCCTCGAGGACCGGGTCCGGGGCGGGCTGCCGCCCTGGATGCAGGAGGAGCTCGCGATCGTGGATCTCGCGGGATTCCGGGAGGAGATTGCACGATGGCATTGAGCGAGGGAGTCTGCCGTCTCGGCGAGTGGTCGGTGCGGGTTGTCTGGGAGGGCGACGTCATCCACGTCGTCGAGTTCTGCGACCTTCCTCCCGCGGGCGAGGTGCCTGCGCCGTTCGCGGCGTACTGCCGGGGGGAGCCGACCGATCTCTCTGTCCTCCACTCCACGGCTCTCGAGCGGCCCGGGAAGTCGGCCGCAATCTACCGCGAGGTCTGCACGGTTCCATACGGCATGACCACGACTTACGGGACGATCGCCCGGCTCGCCGGAACCTCGGCCCGCGCCGTCGGCCAGGTCATGCGCCGCAACCCGACACCGCTCGTGGTGCCGTGCCATCGCGTGATCGGTGCCGACGGCTCGATCCGCGGCTTTTCGCCCTCGATCGCGATCAAGGAGCACCTGCTCGCGATGGAGCGGGGACGAAGCGTTAAGCGGTCCGCCGCGGAACTCTAGGGAACCATGAGGATTGCAGTGCTCGGCGCAGGGGCGGTCGGGCTCTCGATCGCGGCCCGACTCTCGCGTGTTGCCGATGTGGTCGCGGTCACGCGCGAACGCTATGCCGCGGCTATCCGGCAGGAGGGCTTTCACATGACCGGCCGGTGGGGCGATGGGGTCTACGACCTCGTCGTCTCGACGAGTCTCGACCTCGACGAAGAGTTCGACCACGTCTTCGTCACGGCGAAGTCGGTCGACACGGCCGCCGTCTGCCGCGAATTCGCGCCCGTTCTCGGCCGCTCGGAGGTGGTGAGCCTCCAGAACGGGATCGGGAACGAAGAGATCATCGCCGAATATACCGATCGGGTGATCGGCGGCATGATCATCACCGGTTTCGAGTGGCGGAGCACGAACGCGGTCCACGTCTCGGTCGAGGGCGGGCCGATGAAACTCGGCCGGTTTCCCGGAGGGATGGATCCGGGCGTCGATGCACTCGTCGACCTGGTCCGCAAGGCAGGGATCCCGGTCGAGGGAACGGCCTCGATCCGGACCGAGATCTGGGGCAAGACCATGTACAACTGTGCCCTCAATCCGCTCGGCGCGCTCATGAACGTCCCGTATGGCCGCCTCACCGAGCCACATGCCTGGGCGATTATCGAGGCGATCGTGACCGAAGTCTACGCAGTTGCGTGCGCCGAGGGTGTCGCACTCGCCTGGCCTGACCCGGCGTCCTACCTCGCGTTTCTCGCCTCGATGCAGCTGCCGAGTACGGCCAGCCACCACTCGTCGATGCTCCAGGACCTCGCGCGCGGCCGGCCGACCGAGATCGATTTTCTGAACGGAGCCATCACCGCTATTGGCACCCGGCACGGGGTCCCGGTGCCGGTCAACGCCTGTATTGCACACCTGGTCCGTTTCCGCGAATCCCTGGCGGGCGGGTGAAGATATGCAGCGGTCGGCAGTCGTGCTGGTCGGAGGAGAGGCGACCCGCGCC
>DUGU01000136.1:8241-8788 GCA_013331215.1 Methanoregulaceae archaeon | reverse complement strand
AGCCGGCCGCGCTGCCGGTAGTCCCGGTCCCAGCCTCCGTCGTCCATGAAAAGAGTTCGGCATGGCGGACCGTATGCCTGTCGTTGGAGCGACCTGCCCTCAGGTCCGATGCGGTTCGCCGGTCTCGAGGCCGACAGGCAACCGCTCCTCCGCGCCCCGGAGCGCGGAGGCGATCACCGCCGGGACGGTGAGGATCGCGGAGACGACAAAGGCGAGGGCGATCCCTCCGGTCACGGCCTGCTGGACCTCGACCGGCATGCTCGAGCCGCCGATCACGAACATCTCCATCATCTCGTCCATCGGGATTGAGCCGAGGAGGACGGGAAGCGCGATCGCCATCGAGATCATCATGCCGAGATTGTTAAGGAGGGCCCGGATCGACGAGGTGATGCCTCGGCGATCGGGCGGAACGGCTCCCATAACCGCGCTCGTATTGGGAGATTGGAAGAGGCCCGATCCGATGCCGTTGATGAGTTGCGGGAGTGCGATCCAGAGGTACGGCGTATCGTACTTGACCAGGGCGAGGCCGGCGAGGCCGACGAGGGAT